>CAJCJE010000339.1 GCA_903970565.1 Candidatus Melainabacteria bacterium
GGCGTCGGCGGCCGGGTCCAACTCAATCCAGACGGAGTAGGTAGCCACCGCCAGCGGTCCCAGCACGACCTCGAACGGATCCAGGCCGGCGAGGCACTCCGCCACCGCGGCACGCCAGTCCTCGCGCTGGCCCCCGGTGACCGCGGCACTGGCCAGGTTGGCCGAGGTCATCGTCAGGTGCGTCTCGGCCGGTCGAGGCTGGACGAAGTAGCAGCGCCAGTCAGCAGGGGTGACCAACCGCTCCAGCGCCCATGCGCACGCGGCGTGATGTGCCTGCGTCGCCTCGGCGACCGACACAAGAACATGCGGTCGGGCACCCGGCGGGCGCCACCCCCAGGTCGCCGGGAAGCTTTTCATGGACGCATCCTGCCAGCCGGCCCTGGCCCGTTCCGACAACCGGCTGAAGGCCGATGCCGGACTTCGTCGAGTGACAGAGTCTCAGCTACTGCTGTCCTCTCGCCTACCGCTGTCCCGCGTGCCGGGGCGCCAGTAGCGTCCCCGCCGATCAAGGCGACGAGCTTGGCCGGCAGGGGAAGGTCGTTAGGCAGACGGCAGTAAGTATGGACCGAACAGCTCGTGTACGGGCGCGGGCAAGCTGGCCAGCCTGCGACGTTGCTCGGCTCGCGGCGTCTCGTCGGCACCGACATGTACGTGGGGATTGGCCACCCAGGGGGTCACAGGTGTCCCGAAAGCCCGCAGCCCAGCCAAATGCGTACGCAGGCTCATACCAGTCCAGCTGTGGCACAGGTTGACGTTGATGCTTCCGTGCCAGATGGTGCTCCGCCGTCGTTGCTTGTCGAAGTGCCAGCCACCGCTTTCGCTCTTCGGCATCAACTCCTCATCGACCGCCATGGCGTTGTAGTAGACCGTGACGCCTTCCGGACAAGCCCCGCTGCCGCGCAGAACAGCCAGCCATCCACAGTCGGTATTGACCGCGATCACGTCGAGGTAGTCACGGCCAGCGTCAGCGTTGTCGTGCTCGACGAGGACCTCAACAAACCCTTCTGTGACAAGCAGTTGACGCACGTCATCCATAGTGGACTCGGGCGTCAGCCCGTCCAGGACGCGGCGCTGTCGGCCGGTGCACCACGACAGCGCCTCCAACCACTGCCGCAGTTGTTCGCGGGGTCGGCCGGTCACCAAGTGTTGGTCGGGCGGACACCATAGCGCCCGCTCCGGGGTGGCGCGCCCCCGACCGCGTTCGTTGGCGGCCAGCTCGCGGGCATTGAGCGGTCCCTCGGGGGCCAGGACATCGCCGGCGGCGACGCGTTGGGCGACCCGCTGTGGTGTGGAATCGCCCACGCGCGCCAATTCATCATCGCGCAGCGACCAGACGCGGCGGATCGCGGCGGCACGCAACGGATCGCTGGTGGCGGCCATGCTCCACGTCGGACCGGAATCTCCCGCGTGCGCGGACGCGCTGTCGAGCGTGTCGACCAAGCTGGCGAGGGCACTGTCGGCGCTCCGGTTAACTACCCCGTTAGCTGTGTCGCCGACCGTTTCGCCGACGGGGTCGGGCAGGTTGGCGGGTCGGCGTGACGGCACGACTACGCTGCCAGCCGGTTCGGGAAACGGGGCGAGGTCAACCACGAGATGTTCGACTGCGACGGGTCCGACCAACGAATCTGCCGGGAGGCCGGTGGCGAGTTCACGGTAGCGCAGGTGATAGCCGCGGGGCGGCCCGTCAACAACGGTATGACGATCATGATCGAGTTGCCACGCCGGGGCGACGATCACAGCGCGATCCGGCGCGACTCCGATCTCCTGGGCGAGCCGACCAAACGAGTCGATCATGTGAGGGATGCCGCGAGTGCGCACACGCGCCCCCGCCGGCCAACCACCCCGATCCAGGACGAGTACGGCGTCCAACCACGGGATCGTGCGGGCCCGCCAGCGCCATAGTTCGCAGCCCGGCCGAAAGGTGACGACCATGCCATTGCTGGTTTCGGCGCTGCCGGCCGTCAACGCCGAAGCCTGCGACCATCGACGTGTGACCGGATCGTCCGACGCCGGACTACCGGCTTCTGCGACAACGGTCAGTGAGGTCAGGGCTGCCTCAGCATCAGCCGCGATGCCACGTTTCTTGGGCAGCGAGGGCTGCCGCACCGGGTGACCCAGGCGGTCCAGGCCCGCCCACAACCACGCGGTGAACCGTGCCTGGTCATCGAGCCGGTACCGCAACTGGGCCACGGAGACTGCCTCGACCTCGGTACCCTCGCCGGCGAGCGCGTAGATGGCCAGCGCCCACAACTCCTCCAGGTCGGCGGCGGCCTGGGTACCGACCATCGCCGCCTCCTGTTGGGCCGAGACCTGGCGGCATCGCTTCGACAGAGTGGCCGCGTGACGGAGCGCGTCCCTCCAGCGAGGTGACGTCCATGTGTCCGCAGGCAACGGGGTGTCGGACATGGTCACAGCGTATCGGTCGCGCGTGCGAGCGATCCCGTTCTCCGCGCACGGCCAATGGCGGCACACGAGTGTGCGGTACGCGGTCCGGTTGGCTCTGATGAGGGTGTGGGATTCGATTCTCGTGGCACTGATCTAGCAGGCGCCGCCGCTGATCGTCCTGGTGAGAAGGCTGCTGCGGGGGTGGGCTTGTCGTGCGTCGCGCATTCGGGCGGCACAGACAGCCGTCCAACCCGAGCGTTCGTGGCCGCAGCTGGCCTCACGGCAAGCCGCGGTTCACTCCCCCGAGACGAGCACCCACACCGATCAGGGCATGGAAGCGAGGGCGCCATAGCCGAGATCCCGAGCCGGGCTGTCCAATTCCTCCAAGTCGTCGGTGTGCCACTCGGGCAGGGTGACCAGGCCCGGCTCGACCAGTTCCATGCCGTCGAACCACCGCAGGATCTCGGCGTGGCTGCGCACGGTCAGCGGGTCGCCGATCCTGGCGTAGGCGGCTTGCAGGCGTCCTACCTCGGCCTTGAGCTCGGGATTGGCGTGTTCGTCGGTCAGGGTGGAGATCGCGAGGTAACTGTCCGGCACCAGGTGCGCGCGGTAGGCCGCCAGCAGGTCAGCCGGTTCCGGGTCCGGCAGGTACAGGAATACGCCGACGGTGAGGAGCCCGAGCGGCTGGGTGAAGTCGAGCAGCCGCTGGGTATCCTCATGATGGAGCACCGCGTCGACGTCGCGCATGTCCGCCTGCACGATCGTCGCGGTGTCCGACGTGTCGAGCATCTGGTGCGCATGATGGTAGGCGACCGGCTCAATGTCGACGTAGACGACGTTCGCGCTGATGCCAGCTTGCGCGGCGATCTGATGGGTATTGCCGACCGTCGGGATGCCTGAACCAAGATCAAGAAACTGGCGAATTCCCTGGTCGAGCATATGCAGCACCCCGCGGCGCAAGAAACTGCGATTCAGCATCGCGACAGCCGGCACATGTGGCCCGATCTTCAGGATCTCCTCGGCGAAGGCCCGGTCCGCCTCGAAATTGTGCGAGCCACCGAGGAAGTAATCGTATGCCCGTGCGGCGTTGGGTTTGGTGGGGTCCACAGTTCGCGGTACGTCCGGTGGTAGTGCCGACATCGCCACGATGGTCCTTCCTCGTCAGTTGCGGAGGGCGTGGTCTACATCGTTCGACTCGCCGTACCGGGTGGCGGGTCGGTCGGTGGTTCACGCCCAGTATTGCTGGTCGAAGATCTCACGGTGCTACGGAATCGGTCGCCGTCTCGCTCGCCGACGCAACGGGTCGTTCCAGCCCTGCCCTTCC
>CAJCJE010000340.1 GCA_903970565.1 Candidatus Melainabacteria bacterium
CACCGAGCCGTAGGCGTCGGCCGCGGCCTGGAACAGCGACCTGACCGCCTCCTCGTCGCTGACGTCCACCGGCACGAACAGCCCGTCGACCTCATTGGCCGCCGCGTTGCCCGCCTCGGCGTCGATGTCGCCGATGACGACTCTGGCGCCCTCCTCGGCGAACCGGCGCGCCGAGGCCAGGCCGATCCCGCTGCCGCCACCGGTGATCACCGCGACCCGGCCGTCCAGCCGCTCGCTCATCCTGGTCACGTTCTACTCCTCCGTACTGATGAACACGTTCTTGGTCTCGGTGAACGCGGCCACCGCGTCCGGGCCGAGTTCCCGGCCGAGGCCGGAGGACTTGAAACCGCCGAAGGGCGTCCAGTAGCGCACCGAGGAGTGCGAGTTGACCGACAGGTTGCCGGCCTGCACCCCGCGCGCGACCCGCAGTCCCCGGCCGAGGTTCTCGGTCCAGATCGACCCGGACAGGCCGTAGTCGGTGTCGTTGGCCAGCGCGATGGCCTCGGCCTCGTCCTCGAACGGCAGCACGGTGACCACCGGACCGAAGATCTCCTCGGTGACCGTCCGATCCCGCGCGGAGGACGGGGTCAACACCGTTGGCGGGAACCAGAAACCCGGTCCGTCCGGCACCTTCCCCTGGATCGCGACCGGCACCAAACCGTCTACATAGGAGGAAACCTTGGCGTGGTGCGCGGCGGAGATCAGCGGGCCCATCTCGGTGGCCGGATCGTTCGGATCACCGACGACGACCCCGAGCACGGCCGGTTCGAGCAGGGCCATGAACTCGTCGAACACGCTGCGCTGCACCAGAATCCGCGAGCGCGCGCAGCAGTCCTGGCCGGCGTTGTCGAAGACGCCGTAGGGCGCGGCGGCGGCGGCCCTGGCCAGGTCGGCGTCGGCGAAGACGAGGTTCGCGTTCTTGCCGCCCAGTTCGAGGGTGACCCGCTTCACCTGCGCCGCGCAGCCGGCCATGATCTGCTTGCCGACCTCGGTCGATCCGGTGAAGACCACCTTGCGCACCGCCGGATGCGTGACGAACCGTTGTCCGACAACGGTTCCCTTGCCCGGCAGCACCTGGAAGACGTCGTCGGGAATGCCGGCCCGCCTGGCCAGTTCGGCCAGCCGCAACGCGGTCAGCGGGGTCAGCTCGGCCGGTTTGAGCACCACGGTGTTCCCGCCGGCCAGCGCGGGGGCCAGCGCCCAGCCGGCGATCGGCATCGGGAAGTTCCACGGCACGATCACGCCGACCACGCCGAGCGGTTCGGCGAAGGTCAGGTTCACCCCGCCGGGCACCGGGATCTGTCGGCCGAACAGCCGTTCCGGCGCGGCGGAATAGTAGTTGAGCACGTTGGCGACGTTGCCGGCTTCCCAGCGGGCGTTGCCGATGGTGTGCCCGGAGTTGGTGACCTCCAGGTGCGCCAGGTGTTCGGCGTCGGCCTCGACCTCCTCGGCGAAGCGGCGCAGCAGCCGGGCCCGGTCGGCCGGCGCGAGGGCCGCCCAGGCCGGCTGGGCGCGATGCGCCCGCTCGATCGCCGCGTCGGTCTCGGCGAGCGAGGCCAGCTCGACGGTGCCGATCACCTGCTCGGTCGCGGGATTGCGGAGCTGCACGGCGCTCATCGCGGTTCTCCCTGCGTGGCTGGTTGCCGGCTGACCGGATCGGTCGACGCGGCGGCGACCAGCGCCGCGAACACGCGGTCGTCCTCGGCGTTCTCCTCCGGATGCCACTGCACGCCGAGCACGAAGGACCGGCCGGGCAGCTCGATCGCCTCGCAGGTGCCGTCGGCGGCGCGGCCGGTCACCGCGACGTGCGGCGCCGGCACGTCGGTCGCCTGGTGGTGATGGCAGCAGACCAGGGTCCTGCGGCCGAGGATCGCGGCCAGCCGGGAGCCGGCGGTGAGTTCGACCGTGCTGGCGCCGAAGGCGCCGGGCACCGGGCGGTGCTCGGTGTGGCCGGTGGAGTCGGGCAGGTGCTGGAGCAGCGAACCGCCGAGCGCGACGTTGAGCAGCTGCATTCCTCGGCAGACACCCAGTACCGGCAGGTCGGCTTCGAGCGCGGCGGCCAGCAGCGGGAACTCGAAGGCGTCCCGGTCACGGCGCACGCCGAGGGTTTCCGGGTGCGCGGTCTGCCGGTAGCGGCTCGGATCGAGGTCGGCGCCGCCGGCCAGGACGAGACCGTCGATGCGTTCGACGAGTTCGGCCTGGCCATCGCCCACTGACGGCAGTACCACGGGAATGCCGCCGGCCCGCAGGATCGCGTCCGGGTAGGTGCGGGGCAGCAGCACGGCGTCGCGGTTCCAGACCCCGTAGCTGGCCGGTTCCAGGTAGCTGCTGATGCCGATGACCGGCCGGCGGCCGGCACGCGGTTCAGAGGCGTTCGAAGCCACGGATCTTCTCCCAGTCGGTGACCGCGGCGTCGAAGGCGGCCAGCTCCACCCTGGCCGCGTTCAGGTAGTGCTCGACGACCTCGGCGCCGAACGCGGCCTGCGCGCGCTCACTGCCGGCGAGTAGGCCCTCGGCCTCGCGCAGCGTGCCGGGCACCGTCTCGCGGCCGGAGGTGTAGGCGTTGCCGACCAGTTCCGCCTCCAGCGGCAGCTCGTGCTCGATGCCGTACAGGCCGGCGGCGAGCACGGCGGCAACCGCGAGGTAGGGGTTGACGTCCCCGCCCGGCACCCGGTTCTCCACCCGCAGCGAGTCCTCGTGGCCGACCACGCGCAGCGCGCAGGTCCGGTTGTCCCGGCCCCAGGCGATCGTGGTCGGCGCGAAACTGCCGGCCGCGAACCGCTTGTAGGAGTTGATGTTCGGCGCCAGGAAGTAGCTGAACTCGCGCAGACAGGCCAGCTGGCCGGCGAGGAAGTGTTCCATCAGCGGGGAGAAACCGTTCGGACCGGTCCCGGCCAGCACGGCCTTGTCCTCGGTCGAGCGGAGGCTGACGTGGATGTGGCAGGAGTTGCCCTCCCGCTCGTCGTACTTGGCCATGAAGGTCAGGCTCCTGCCCTCCTGCGCGGCGATCTCCTTGGCCCCGGTCTTGTAGATACTGTGGTTGTCGCAGGTGGCCAGTGCCTCCGCGTAGCGGAAGGCGATCTCCTGCTGACCCGGATTGCACTCGCCCTTGGCCGACTCCACGTACAGTCCGGCGCCGGTCATCGCGTTGCGGATGCGGCGCAGCAACGGTTCGATCCGCGCGGTGCCAAGCATCGAGTAGTCCACATTGTACTGATTGGACGAGGTCAGTCCGCGATAACCGGAATTCCAGGCGGACTCGTAGGAATCCTCGAAGACCAGGAACTCCAGTTCGGTACCGACGAACGCGGCCAGGCCACGCTCGGCGAGCCGGTCGAGCTGGTGGCGCAGCACCTGGCGCGGCGACACCGGCACCGGCCCGCCGTCCACCCGCTCCACGTCGCAGAGCACCAGCGCGGTCGCCTCGTGCCAGGGCACCATCCGCAGCGTGCTCAGGTCCGGGCGTAGCACGAAGTCGCCGTAGCCGCTCTCCCAGGAGGACATCCGGTAGCCCTCGACGGTGTTCATCTCCACGTCGACCGCGAGCAGGTAGTTGCAGGCCTCGGTGGCGTGCGGCAGGACCTCCTCCAGGAAGTACCGGGCGCCGCAGCGTTTGCCCTGCAACCGGCCCTGCATATCGGTCATCGCCACCAGCACGGTGTCGATCGTGCCGTCCTCGATGAGCATACGCAGGTGTTCCGGCGTCAGCACGCCTTCGTTGGGCTGCATGGAGTCCTTCCCGACGCGCGGTTGGCGATGACAGTCCGGATGACGACTCGGCGAAGACTCGGTGCGAATCAATGGATCAGACCCGTACCTTTAGGCATTAGTACCCGTGCGCCGAGCGCGATGTCAACACCCGTCCTGGTTCGTTGACTTTGGGTTAATGCTCTGGGCAAGATCCCTCGGTCATCTTGACACCTTCGGGTGAGGCGGGCCACCCTTGCTCGATCGCAAAGGACTGCCTGCGGCCCATTGGGTCCGGCGGTCCGTTGAGGGGGCTCGACCCGAACCGCCGAGGAGTCGCCCGTGTCCGAGAACATCGATTCCACTCCCGCACACCTCAACGATGCAGAACTGGACGAGGACGACGCCCGGCTGCACCAACTCGGCTATGCCCAGGAACTGCGCCGTTCACTGTCCGGGTTCTCGAACTTCGCGGTGTCCTTCACCATCATCTCGATCCTGTCCGGCTGCCTGACCCTCTACGGCACGGGGATGAACACCGGCGGCCCGGTCGCGATGATCTGGGGCTGGCCGCTGGTCGGGATCTTCGTGGTCCTGGTCGGCCTCGGCATGGCCGAGGTCTGCTCCAGCTTCCC
>CAJCJE010000341.1 GCA_903970565.1 Candidatus Melainabacteria bacterium
CAGCGCGCCGGTGCTGAGGTGGCCCGCGGCGATCAGTCCAGCCCCGACGCCCAGCACGATGGCGTCCGCGCCGGCCGAGAGGAACTGCACGAACGGGAAGTACACCGCGACCAGCCGCTGCGCCGCGACGCGCGACCCGAGATAGTCCCGGCCCAGCCGGTGGAACTGCTTGCTGGTCTCGACCTCGTGGGTGAACGCCTGCGATTCGCGCACGCCCGACAGGCTCTCCTGGAAGTCCGCGTTCACGATCGCGATCCGCTCCCGCGCCAGGTCATACAGCCGGGCCGCCTTGCGCCGGAAGATGACCGTGCCGATGGCCAGCGGAACGACCACGATCAGCGTGTACAGGCCGAGTTCGGTGTTGATCAGTACGATCGCGACGCCGACCCCGACGAAGGTCACCAGCGACACCAGCGCGGAGAGTAGCCCGTTCTCGATCAGCGACTCGAACTGGTCGACGTCGGTGGTCATCCTGGTCATGATCCGGCCGGCCATCTCGCGCTCGTAGTAGTCCAGCGAGAGCCGTTGCAGCTGGGCCCAGATCCGCACCCGCAGCGAGAGCATGATCCGTTCGGCGGCTCGGCCGGTGACGAAGGTTTCCCCGATCTGGTCGATCAGATCGGCCATCGTGACCACCAGGAACAGCGCGGAGGCCAGGAACAGCACGGTCTGCGAGCCCGCCGTGACACCATTGTCCACACCAGACTTGACAAGGTACGGGCCGGCGAGACCGGCCAGCGCGTCCAGGATGACCAGGACCAGTCCGACCAGTAGTGGCCGCCGGAACTCGCGCAACAGGCCGACCAGCCGGAATCCCTTGTCGTGCCGGGATTCCGCCGCGACGTCGACCTCAGGGAAGTCCCGCACCGCCGGCAGCGCCGCGACCCTGGCCAGCAGTTCCGGGGTCGGGGCCAGGTTCAGCCGCCAGCCGCCGCCACCGCCGCCGAGACCGGGCCCGATACTCGGCGCGCCGATGCTGCGCACCGCCGCGTTGCCGGTGTTGACCACCGCCTTACCACCCGACCAGGCCGAATCGGTGGTGGTGAGGGTGGCAAGTGCCTCGATCCGGTCGCCGACCTTCGCGGCCAGGTCCTCTTCCAGACCCGACAGCAGGGTCCGGTACATCGCGCTGCGGCCGACAAGTTCCTCGTGGGTGCCCTGCTCGACGACCCGCCCCGCATCGAGCACCACGATCCGTTCGGCGAGGTGCAGGGTGGAGCGGCGGTGCGCGACCAGCAACGTGGTCCGGTTGGCCAGGACCCCGCGCAGCGCGTCGTGCACGGCCTCCTCGATCTTCGCGTCGATCGCGCTGGTCGCGTCGTCCAGGATGAGCACGCGCGGATCGGCCAGGATGGCGCGGGCCAACGCGATCCGCTGCCGCTGGCCACCGGAGAGGGTCAGGCCCCGCTCGCCGACGGTGGTGTCGTAGCCATTGGGCAGTTCCTCGATGAACCCGTGCGCCGCCGCGGTCCGCGCGGCCTGTTCGATCTCCGCGTCGCTGGCGTCCGGCCGGCCGTAGGCGATGTTCGCCCGAACCGTGTCGGAGAACAGGAAACTGTCCTCGAACGCGACGCCGACCTGGCGCCGCAGGGATTTCAGCGTCACCGTGCGCAGGTCGTGGCCGTCCAGGCGAACCGAGCCGGAATCCGGGTCGTGGAAGCGGGACACCAGCATCGCGACGGTCGACTTGCCGCTGCCGCTGGGCCCGACGATCGCGACCCGCTCGCCGGCCGCGATGTGCAGGTCGAACCCGTCGAGCACCGGGGTCTGCGCGTCGTAGCCGAACCGCACGTCGGCGAAGGTCAGCTCGCCGCGCACCTCGGGCAGCTCCTGCGCGTCCTGGGCGTCGGCGATCGAGGGGGGCAGGTCCAACAGCTGGAAGATCCGTTCAACCCCGGCCCTGGCCTGCTGCGCGATGGTGAGCACCCCGGCCAGCTGCCGGGCCGGCGCGACGAACTGGGCGACGTAGGTGGAGAAGGCCAGGAAGGTGCCCAGGGTGATCTGGTGGCGCAGCGCCAGCCACCCACCGAAGGCCAGGATCGCGACCTGGCCGACCGCGGGAATCGCCTCCAGCAGCGGCTGATAGCGGGACTGGAGCCGGACCGCGCGCATCCGCGACCCGTACAGCGACTTCGCCGCCGTGACGATCCGGCCGAGTTCGCGGTCCTCCTGGCCGAATGCCTTCACCACGCGGACGCCGTTGACGTCCTCGTCGACGATCTGCGCGACGTCGCCCTCGCGCTGCTGTCCGTCCCAGGTGGCCGGGAAGACCCGCCAGCGCATCCGGTAGGACACGATGACCAGCACCGGCGCGACGATCAGGCTGACCACGGCCAGCAGCGGCGACAGGTAGAACATCACCCCGAGCGAGAGCAGCATCAGCAGCACGTTGCCGCTCATGATCGGCAGGAAGTTCAGCAACCCCTGCACCAGGGTGGAGTCGGAGTTGGCGCGGGCCACCAGCTGGCCGGTGGACATCCGGTCCAGGTTGTCCAGGTCCATCGTCTGCAAGTGGTCGTGCATGGCGTTGCGCAGGTCGTACTGCACTTCGAGGCCGACCCGACCGCCTCGGTAACGCCGCAGGTAGGTGAACCCGAAACTGGCCACCGCGACCACGACCAGCAGCAACAGCCACGGCCACAGCGGCGAGTCGCGCTGCACCACGACGCCGTCCACGATCTGCCGGGCGATCAGCGGCACCAGGGTTTGGCAGGCGCTGCCCATCAGCGCTCCGGTCAGGGCCAGCAGGACGTTGCGGCGGTGCTTGAGCAGATAGCCTCCCAGCCGCCGAATCCAACCGCGCTCCGTGGCGTTGCCCGGCGTGGTTGCGGCGGTTTTCCGTTCGGTGGCAGGGGTTTCGGCGGACTCGGCCGAGGGTCGACTCACCGATCACTCCCACGTCGGTTGGCCATCCGCTCCTCGGCCGCCTCGTCGATGGCGGCCCCCAGCCAACCCAGGGCCTCCAGGAACCGTTCCCCGTCCGGAGTTCTGTCCTGTAGGGCGACAATCCTGCTGATCATGTCCGTCTCCACGTTGTCCAGTAGGGCGCGGCCCTGGTCGGTCAGCCGCAGCGCGGCGGCCCGATGGTCACCGGCGACGTCGGAGCGCGTCAGCAGGCCCCGCTGGCGCAGCGACTCGACCGCGGCGCTGACCGCCGGTTTGCCCAGTGCCAGTCGTTGCGCCACCCGAGAGGCCCGTTCGTCCCCGGCGGCGATGGCGGAGAGCACTCGGTAGTGCGCGAGACTCAACTCACCGGACGCGCGCTCCAACAGCCGCGAGGCGCGCGCGAGTGCGCGTACCGCCTCCACGGCCCTCGCTCGCCACACCGCATCTGCCTGCTCCGACTCGGTCACCCGCCCAGGATAGCAAAGTGGTTCACACATCGAACTACTTCGGTCAACCTCCTCCCGAAGGGGACATGCCGAACCCGGCTCACCAGGCCGCCCACCGCGCCCGTCGCGGCCGATTCGATAGGCTGCCCGCATCGAGCGGATCACCGGCGACGACCCTTTACCAAGATCTTGAAGGTCGCGAAAACTACAAATACATTTTTTATCGAGCGAAATTCGTCACACAATCCACCGGACTGGTTTCCTTGGCACAGCAGGCAAGGGCTAAACTGGTCCCGTTACCGTGCAACTGATATTCGTATCTCAACGGGGCTGGTGAAACACAATGGCGGTGGCGGGGCCACGGCCGAGCGTGACGAGGCGACGCGAGGTCAGCCACATCAGCGCGCGCTCGGTGCTGATGACCATTCTCGGTGAGTACGTCCTGCCTCGCCAGGTTCCCGTCTGGACCTCGACCCTGGTCGAGGTGCTTGGCGGCTTCGACATCGAGGAGAAGTCGGCCCGCCAGGCGCTGTCCCGCGCCTCCGGCGAGGGTTGGCTGCGCTCGGAACGAGTCGGCCGCCGGGTTCGCTGGTCACTGACCGCACCCGGTCGCCGGCTGCTGACCGAGGGTGCCGAGCGGATCTACGCGTTCGGCCGGAACGAGGCCGACTGGGACGGCCGCTGGCTGATGCTGCTGGTCTCGGTGCCCGAGTCGCAGCGCGAACTGCGCCACCGGGTACGTACCCAACTCACCTGGGCCGGTTTCGGTTCACCGACCCCCGGCGTGTGGGTCAGCCCGAAAACCAACCGGCAGGCCGAGGCGGACAAGATCGTCGCCGAGTTGAAGGTCGGCTCGCCGGTGATGTCGTTCATCGCCTCCTACGGGGACATCGGCGATGTGAACGACATGGTGTCCCGCGCCTGGGACCTGAGCGAACTGGAAGAACACTACGAGCAGTTCATCGACGAGTTCACCGGTCTCGCCCCGGGTTCCGACCGGGCCGCGTTGCAGGCGCAGACCCAACTCGTGCACGAATGGCGTCGATTCCCGTTCCTGGACCCGGGCCTGCCGCTGTCGCTGCTGCCGGCGAACTGGAGCGGGGCACAGGCCGCCCAGTTGTTCCACCGCAAGCACGCCGAATGGCGTCGCGCCGCACAGCGACACTGGGAAGAGGCCGTGCGCGCCGAACAGGCCGCCTGAGCACGCCACCGTCGCCTTAGGACAAGTGAGCACCCGGCTCAGGGCTGCTGGCGCAGCCGCCACAGGGCCGGCGCGAGCTGCAACCGGAGGCGGCCCGCTTCAGCACCATCAGGTTCCGACGACCCGGCGCAGCCACGGCAGCGCGGCCTTCCGCGCGGTCTGTGAGATCGCGGTCTGCGG
This sequence comes from Candidatus Melainabacteria bacterium, assembly GCA_903970565.1. Classification (GTDB taxonomy): domain Bacteria; phylum Actinomycetota; class Actinomycetes; order Mycobacteriales; family Pseudonocardiaceae; genus CAJCJE01. The sequence goes on from CAJCJE010000341.1 coordinate 4,714, forward strand.
GGCGAGCAGTTCGAAGCCGTGGAAGCCGCCCGGCCAGACATGCAGCTCGGCGCTGCCGCCGGCCCGCCAGATGCGCGAGGCGTAGTCGAGCACCTCGTCCCGGAAGGTCTCGGCCGAACCGACGTCGAGATAGGCCGGCGGCAACCCGGACAGGTCACTCGCCCGAGCCGGCGCCGCGGC
>CAJCJE010000342.1 GCA_903970565.1 Candidatus Melainabacteria bacterium
CACCGGATCGCCCCACTGCGCCCGCCGGTCGGCGGTGCTGTGCAGGCCACCGAAGCTCGTGGCGGCGGCGACCAACCGACAGTGGGCGAGAAAGAGGTCGACGGCCCGCGCGGAGGGCAGTTCGAAACTGAACACGCCGCCGAACCGGCGCATCTGGCGGACCGCGATCGGATAGCCGGAGTCCGCCGGCAGTCCGGGCCAGCGCAGCTCGGACACCAACGGGTGATCACGCAGTTGCGCCACGAGCGCGGCCGCATTGGCTGCCTGCCGGGAAAGGCGCAGATCGAGGGTGCCCAGGCCCCGGTGGGTCAGCCAGGTCTCGAACGGTCCCGGCGCCAGACCGCCGACCGTCCGCGCGGTGCGCAACGCCTGGACGAGGGCCGGATCGGTACCGGAAACGTGGCCCAGCACCAGATCGCTGTGCCCGGCCAGAGCCTTGGAATCGCTGGCCAGACAGATGTCCGCGCCGAGCGCCAGGGGTCGCTGGCCGAGCGGGGTCGCGGTGGTGTTGTCGACGGCCAGCAGCGCACCCGCCGCGTGACACAACGCGGCAACCTCGGCGATATCGCACACCCGCATCCCCGGATTGGACGGTGTCTCGATGAGCACCAGCCGCGCGCCGGCGACCTCGGCGGGCGTCCACGGGCCGATCGTCGGTACGTAGCGGACGGTCAGGTGGGTGAGTTCGCCGGTGAACAGCTGCCGGGCGACGAAGTAACCGTCGGCCGGCATGACCACCACGTCGCCGGCCCGGCAGGTGGTGCGCAGCACGGTGGCGATGGCGGCCATCCCGGACGGGAACAGCACACAGTCGCCGCCGTCCAGCTCGGCGATGGCCGATTCCAGTGCCCGCCAGGTCGGATTGCTGGCCCGGCCGTATCCGTCGGCGACGTCGCCGGGACCGCCGGAACCGAGGTGATATGGCGCGGCGAACACCGGACCGGGCAGGAACGGTTGGCCGGCAACCGGTTGTGGATACCCGGCGTGGACGCTGCGGGTTCCGTCCCCCCACGCGGGGGCCGAGCCATCGGCGTCGTCATCCCGGTTGGCTGCTCCGACAACGGTCAACTCATCCTCCGACAAGGCTCGAATCCTCCGACACAGTTCGAACGAACGACGGGAACCGACTCGGACAGCCGGCAAGCCCTACTGGAACCGCTGGGGGTGGGCGGCGGAAACCGGACCGAGCAGCCGGCAACGACCTACGGGAAGGGACGACACGCGAAAGACGTCGGGCCGGGCTACGCCGCTCGAAGATCAAAAACGAGTAGTCTTGAATCAAGGGGGTCCCCCTTAGGCTACGGCGTGTCGTCCCTTCCGGTAGATCAACTCCGGTAGGTCGACGAACTCCAGCAGGCAACGGACTCCGGTAAGTCGACGGACTCTGACAGGTCGCCGGACTCCGCTGGGTCAACGGGCTCCGCTGGGTCGACGGGCTCCAGCAGGCCAATGGACTCTGGTAGGCCGACGGGCTCCAGCAGGCCAGCGGACTTCGGTTCTCAACCGCTCAGGTGAATTCGGGCTTCTTCTCCCGGCCGAGCAGGGCGCCGACCATGTCCCTGGGTGCGGCGCCGTCGTGGCAGACCTGGTGCACCGCCTGGGTGATCGGCATCTCCACGCCGACCCCGCCGGCCAGCTCGCGGATCGACGAGCAGGAGGTGACGCCCTCGGCGACCTGGCCGTTGGCGGCGGCCTGGGCCTTGGCGACGGTGTCGCCGGCGCCAAGCCGGGCGCCGAAGGTCCGGTTGCGGGACAACGGCGACGAGCAGGTGGCGACCAGATCACCCAGTCCGGCGAGGCCGGCGAAGGTCAGCGGATCGGCGCCGAAGGCGGCGCCCAGCCGCGCGGTTTCGGCCAGGCCCCTGGTGATCAGGGAAGCCAGGGTGTTCGCGCCGTAGCCGAGGCCGCTGGCCATGCCGCAGGCCAGCGCGATCACGTTCTTGCACGCCCCACCGAGTTCGCAGCCGACGACGTCGGCGTTGGTGTAGGGCCGGAAGTATCCGGTGAAACTGGCCCGCTGCAACCGGACCGCCTGATCGTGGTCGGCACACGCGATGACCGTCGCGGTGGGCTGTTCCTCGGCGATCTCCTTGGCCAGGTTCGGTCCGGAGACGACCGCGACCTGGGCGGCCGGCACGCCGAGAACCTCCATCACCACTTCGCTCATTCGCTTGCCGGAGCCCAGTTCCACGCCTTTGGCCAGGCTGAGCAACGGCACCCCGGCCGGCAACAGCTCCCGCCAGCCGGTCAGGCCGGCGCGCAGGGTCTGGCTGGGGATACCGAGCACGACGACCTGGGCGGCGGCCAGGGCCTGCTCGGCGTCCGAGGTCGCGGTGAGATTGGCCGGCAACCGGACGCCGGGCAGCCGCGAGGCGTTGATCCGGTCGGTGTTGATCGCGTCGGCGACCTCCGGCCGGCGCGCCCACAGCACCACGTCCCGGCCGGCGTCCGCGAGCACCTTGGCGTAGGTGGTCCCCCAGGAACCCGCGCCGAGAACCGCGATCCGCTCGATGTCCGCGTCGGTCATCTCAGTTTCGCGCCTCTGGCTCGGCCTTGTCGACCTCGGCCCCGTCAACCTCGGCCTTGTCAACCTCGGCCTTGTCGACCTCGGGAGCCGGGGATTCCGAGGAGTTCGACTTCGACTTGGCGCGGTAGCGGTAGAACTCGGCGGGCGGGGTTTCGCCGCGAATCTCGCCCAACTGGTCGGTGACCGTGCGCATGAGCTGGTCGGTGAGTTCGCGGGTGAGCGCCGCGGTGACCGGCTTGCCCTGGTAGGACGTGAGATCGACCGGCTCGCCGACGTGGGTGGTTATCAGCGCCCTCGGGAACAGCCGGACCTTCTTCTGATAGATGTTCAGGATGCTCAGCGTGCCCCACCGGGTCACGGGCAGCACGGTGATGTCCTTGTCCAGGTTGTCCAGTGCCAGTCGGCCGATCCCGGTCCGGGAGGTCATCGGCCAGCCGTCGGGGTCTCTGGTGATGGTGCCCTCCGGGTAGACCACGACGACCCGGCCCTTGGCCAGCGCCTCGTTCGCGTGCCGGAGGCTGTCCTTGGCCTCGACCGAACCGCGATAGACCGGGATTTGGCCGCTGCCGGCCATCACCTGCTTGACCAGCGGTTTGTCCCACAGCGTGTTCTTAGCCAGAAAGCGCGGCACCCGCCGCAGCTTGTGCACGAACACCGCGTCGTACACCGGGTCGAGATGCGAAATGTGGTTCATCACCAGAATGACCGGGCCGCGCGCGGGGACATGTTCGGTGCCCTTGTTGACTCGTCTGGCCAGCAGAAAAGTCAGCGGATAGAACAAGCTCGCGGCGAACAACACCCAGAACCCGCTCGGTTCCCTGCGCTCCCTGGACCGGGAACCCTCCGTTGGAGTTCCGTTCGCCACGACCAGCTCCTCTCTTCTCCGGGTTCGGCCAGCACCCCGTTGGCGCCCGTCCCTGCCCGGTCCCGCGCCCGTTCGCGCCTGTCAACATCGTGCCGTGAGTCTTCCTGGCCTCCTCCGTCCGGTCCAGCCAGGGTCGAGCAGGACGGGGGCGACCGGGTGGGTGGTCAGGGCCACAGTGGCCGCATCGGGCAGGGTCGGCCGAATCAGGCACGATGGAACCGTGCGACAAGGGGTAGATCTGGTCATGCCGGTGAAGATGCTGCGCCTGGCGAAGACACGGCTGTTCGGCACGGCCGAGCACGGAGGCGGTGACCGGGCCGCGCACGAGGCCCTGGTACTGGCCTTTCTCCGGGACACCGCAGCCGCCGCGGCGGGCGCCGCGAACGTGCGCAGCGTCGTGGTGGTCAGTTCGGACCCGACCATCGCCACCGTTCTGGCCGGTGACGGCATCGAGGTGTTGCCCGACGAGCCTGGCCAGGGCCTCAACGAGGCGCTTCGCTACGGCAGCGACCAGCTGCTGCGCCGCGACCCGGGCGCCACCGTCGGCGCGTTACAGGCGGACCTGCCGGCACTGAAGTCACTGGAGCTGACCGTGGCCGTCGAGGAGGCGGCCGGCCGGCGCGCGTTCTGCGCCGACCACCAGGGCACCGGCACGACACTGCTGATCGCGGCACCCGGTCGGGTACTGGACCCACGCTTCGGAGTGGGGTCGGCCGCGGCGCACGCCGGGTCCGGCGCGCACCCGGTGTCGGCCCCGCTGGCCTCGCTGCGTTGCGATGTGGACACCACGGCCGACCTGCTGGACGCCGTCGCGCTCGGTCTCGGCCGGCACACCGCCGCCCTGGTCGGCGCGTCCTGTCCGACCGGTTGCTGACCGTTCGGGCGAGTCGATCCCCCGAAAGCGTGGTGCGGAGTTCACCCACTGGCTGGATCACGATAGGGGCACAAACCAGCAAGTATCCGGGACAATGGCCTTCGTGAGCGGCGACAACGGAAATCTGCGAGTCGACAACACCGACCAACCAACCGGAGCAGCCTCGGCAACCGACGTTGGCAACGGCACGGGGGCGAACACGACCGAGCACCCGCCCGGCGGCGATTCGGCGGGCGGTCACGAGTTGCGGGGCGTGCCATCGGCGCCCCCCGCGATGACTCGGCCGGACGCGACGCCGGTCGACCTGCCCGAGGACCGGTACGTCAACCGGGAGCTGTCCTGGCTGGACTTCAACGCGCGGGTGCTGGCGCTGGCCGAGGACTCCTCGCAGCCGCTGCTGGAACGGGCGAAGTTCCTGGCGATCTTCGCCTCCAACCTCGACGAGTTCTACATGGTGCGCGTCGCCGGCCTCAAGCGCCGCGACGAGACCGGCCTGCTGGTGCGCAGCGCCGACGGCCTGACCCCGCGTGAGCAGTTGGCCTACATCCGCAAGCGCAGCCAGGAACTCGTCGAGCAGCACTCCACGGTGCTGCTCGACCACGTACTGCCGGAACTGGCCAAACACGACATCCGGATCGTGGGCTGGCGCGACCTCGAGGATGCCGAGCGGCTGCGGTTGTCCAATTACTTCTCCGACCAGGTTTTCCCGGTACTCACCCCGCTCGCGGTGGACCCGGCGCACCCATTCCCGTATATCTCCGGACTGTCGCTGAATCTCGCGGTGACGGTCCGCGACCCGGAGGACGGCACACGCCGATTCGCCAGGGTCAAGGTGCCGGACAATGTGCCTCGGCTGATCCGGGTGGAAACCGATCGCAATGCCAGCGACGCGACCTTTCTGCTCCTGGAAGAACTCATCGCCACGCATCTCGGTGAACTGTTCGCCGGAATGGAGGTCAGTGAGTACCACGCTTTCCGGGTCACCCGCAACGCCGACTTCGAGGTCGAGGAGGACCGGGACGAGGACCTGTTGCAGGCGCTGGAAAGGGAACTCGCGCAGCGCCGGTTCGGGCCGCCGGTGCGGCTGGAGGTCGGCGAGGACATCAGCGAGGACATGCTGAGCCTGCTGCTGCGCGAGATGGAGGTGCAGCCCGAGGACGTGGTCGTGGTGCGCGCGCCGCTGGACTCCTCCTGCCTGTGGCAGCTGTACGCGGTGGACCGCAAGGAACTCAAGGACCCGCCGTTCGTGCCGGCCACGCACCCGGCCTTCGGTGAGCGGGAGACGCCCAAGAGCGTGTTCGCCACCCTGCGCGAGGGCGACGTGCTGGTGCACCACCCGTACGATTCCTTCTCCACCAGCGTGCAGCGGTTCATCGAGCAGGCGGCGGCGGACCCGAAGGTGCTGGCCATCAAGCAGACCCTGTACCGGACCTCGGGTGACTCGCCGATCGTCGACGCGCTGATCGACGCGGCCGAGGCCGGTAAGCAGGTCGTCACGCTGGTGGAGATCAAGGCCCGGTTCGACGAGCAGGCCAACATCAAGTGGGCGCGGGCACTGGAAAAGGCCGGGGTGCACGTGGTCTACGGCCTGGTCGGGCTCAAGACACACTGCAAGACGGCCCTGGTGGTGCGGCAGGAGGGCGCCACGATCCGCCGCTACTGCCACATCGGCACCGGCAACTACAACCCCAAGACCGCGCGGCTGTATGAGGATGTCGGGCTGCTGACCGCGGAACCGATGGTCGGCGCGGATCTGACCGACCTGTTCAACGTGCTCACCGGCTATGCCCGCCAGAACGTCTACCGCAGCCTGCTGGTCTCGCCGAGGGGTGTGCGGCGGGGCGTCATCGAGCGGATCGAACGGGAGATCGGACATGCCGCCGCCGGCCGCCGCGCCGGTATCCGGATGAAACTGAACTCACTGGTCGACGAGCAGGTCATCGACGCGCTGTACCGGGCTTCGCAGGCCGGGGTCGAGGTGGACATCGTGGTGCGCGGGATCTGTGCGATCAAACCGGGTCTGCCGGGGCTTTCCGAGCGGATCAAGGTGCGCTCGATCCTCGGTCGGTTCCTTGAGCACTCGCGGATCTTCGACTTCGTCGGCGAGGACGAGTACTGGATCGGCAGCGCGGACATGATGCACCGCAACCTGGATCGCCGGGTGGAGGTGCTGGTCCGGGTCTCCGATCCGAAGCTGACCGCCCAGTTGGACGCCACCTTCAACTCCGCGCTGGACCCGGCAACCCGCTGCTGGGTACTGCACTCCGACGGCCAGTGGGTACCCTCCCCGGTGGACGGCGGCAACCAGGTCCGCGACCATCAGGTCGAGTTGATGCTGCAACATGCCGCGCGGGAGTACCAGGAATAGGTAAGGATCTCAAGGCTCGTGGAAGGCGACCATGCCCTTCGTCGCATGACGGATATCGCGGAGACGGTACCGACGCTCGTGCGGGCGGCCGGCACCGTGCTGTGGCGGAACAGGACGGCACGGCGGGAGAACCCGGCCAAGGATCGAGCCGAGGGCCGTGACCTGCCGGCGCTGGAAGTGGCCGTGGTGCACCGACCTCGCTACGACGACTGGTCGCTGCCCAAGGGCAAGGCGGAGCCGGGTGAAACGCTGCCGGCCTGCGCGGTGCGGGAAACCAGCGAGGAGACCGGTTTCCAGGCCGTGCTGGGCCGACTGGTCGGCGAGGTCAGCTACCAGGTCGCCGGCGGTGCCAGGACCGGGGCCCGCAAGGTGATCAGCTACTACGCGGGCCGAGCGGCCGGCGGTGGGTTCCGGGTCAACGACGAGGTGGACGAGTTGCGCTGGCTGCGCCCGGAGCGCGCCGCCGCGCAACTGACCTACGACGCGGATCGCGCGGTGCTGGGCGCGTTCACCGAACTGCCCGCCGCGATGACCACGGTATTGCTGGTGCGGCACGCGAAGGCGGGCAACCGGGCGGCCTGGCAGGACGATGACGACCTGCGACCGCTGAGCCGGACCGGACAGACCCAGGCGAACGCGCTGCGCGGACTGCTGCGCTGCTTCGGCGCGGATCGGGTCCATGCCGCGGATCGGACCCGCTGCGTGCAGACCGTCGCCGGTTTGGCCGATGACCTCGGGGTTTCCGTGGCGCTCGAGCAGGCGCTGACCGAGGAGAGCTGTCACGCGGACCCGGCCGGCGCGGTGCGGCGGCTTCGGGAGATCGCCCAAGCCGGTGGTGTACCGGCGATCTGTAGCCAGGGCGGGGCCATTCCCGGTCTGATCGCGGAATTGGCCACCGACGCCGGCCTGGTCCTCGACGAGATCCCGTGCAAGAAGGGCAGCGTCTGGGTGTTGTCCTTCTCGGCAGACCGACGCGGGGAGCTGCTGGCGGCGGACTATCTGCCCACCGCGCTGCCGGTGCCGA
>CAJCJE010000343.1 GCA_903970565.1 Candidatus Melainabacteria bacterium
GCAGTTCCATGCGGTTGGCGGCGGTGGGGGAGGACTACGAGCAGACCGTCGGCGAGATGAACCTACCGCGCCAAGACCGACGGCACCCAGCCCGGCGACCCGGCCCGCGCCGCCGGGATCATCCTGGACCTGGTGGACCTCGACGAGCCGCCACTGCGCCTGCTGCTCGGCGGCGGGGCCGTCGACGCGGCAGCCTCCTCAGGCGCCTCGCGCGCGGCGGAGGCCGAGAAATGGGCCGAGGTCAGCCGCTCCGCCGACGTCCCGACCAGCTAGGCCAGTCGGCCCAGTGCTGCGTTCTCGAACCCGATCCGGCTGGTCAACTCTACTAAGCTGGCCGCGAAGGCAGGCGTTGTCGGTGCTCGGACAGGGGGATCGCAGGTGGCCAAGGCGAGTGAGGGTGATCTCTACGAAGTCCTCGGGGTGGCTCGCGACGCCAGCCAGGAGGAGATCAGGAGCGCCTACCGCAACGCGGCCAAGAAGTTTCACCCCGACGCCGAGGGCAACAGCTACTTCTTCCGGTTGATCCAGCAGGCCTACGAAACCCTCAGCGATCCCAGGCGCCGCGCCGACTACGACCGCTCCGGTCTGACCGCCTCGTCGGCGCCCTCGTCCGCGCCACCACCATCGGCCGCCCGGACCGGCGGTTCATGGGCGAACGTCGCGCCATCGGTGCCGGTCATTCCGCCCGAGGAGATCACCTGGTGGGGCCGGGTCGATCCGGCCGCGCGGATCAGCTGGCGGGCCAGATTCGGCCCGGCCGAACTGCTGTTCGTGCTGGCCGGTGGCTTGTGGCTGGCCCTGGTCGTGTTCGGCTTCACCACCGCCACCCTCGCCGCCACCGGCGGCTACGGCTATCTGGTGTTCGGCGTGGTGATCGCGCCGACCGTCTGGTGCCTGCTCGGCGCCGTCTTCGGCCGCAGACCGGCCAAGGCCGCGGTGCTGTGGTCGATCGTGGTCGGGGTCGCCCTGCTGCTGCTCACCTGGTTCGCCGAGACGCACGGCATCTCGCACCCGGCGACCATTTTCGGCTACGCGCTCGGCGCGCTGCTCCTGCCGTGGCTAGCCGCCCGGTTCGCGCCCTACCGCACCCGGCAGCGGATCGACTGGCAGGCCAACGTGTGGCAGTTGCGCGCCGGCGGCCGGGGTTCGGTGGTCCGCTCGCAGAACGCGGCCGGTCTCACCGCCGATCTGCTGGCCCGCTACCTCACCCGGATTCCCGCCGTTCGGGTGTTCCGCGATCCCTCCGGCGTCGGCCCCGGCATCGACCACCTGGTGCTGTGCGGGCGGCGGATGCTGTTGATCAGCTCGGTCAGCTGGCCGGCCGGTCGGTACTCGCTCGGCCGGTCGGGCGAGGTGCTGCTGGAGGGGCAGCCGGTCATGAGCGGATCGCTGGGCGTCACCGAGGCGCTGCGGGTCTGCCGGCGCCGTTTCCGGCGGGCGCAGGTGCGCGGCCTGGTGCTCAACTGGCCACCGCAGGCCGGGGGCCAGTACCTGCCGACCAGCTGGACCCCGGACCAGGACTACGCGGTGACCGGCCCGGACGCCCTCGTCAAGGATGCCGGCAGCTGGCTGGCCGACCAACCGACCACGGTGCATCGCGGCATGTTCCGCGCTCTCGTCACCACCAGTCGCTGATCATCTCGCTGATCATCACTATCTGGAACATAGTTGCTAACAGGCAACTGATAATTCTAGGGTAACCAGTTGTGGCGGATGGCGAGCCGGTGCCGGCGGACTCGGAACAACTCGGCACGGCGCTGCGTCTGGTGATCGGCCGGATCGCACGCCGGCTGCGGCAAACCCACCAGGTGGGAGAGTTGACGCTGTCGGAGGTGTCCGTACTGGCCCGGCTGGAACGGGACGGCGCAAGTACTCCTGGCGCGCTGGCCGAACAGGAGCGGGTCCGTCCACAGGCGATGGCCACCACGTTGGCAGCGCTGGAGGACCGGGGCCTACTCCTGCGTCGACCCGACGCGACCGACGGACGGCGCGCGGTGCTCACCGTGACCGAGTCCGGCGCGACCATGCTGCTCAACCGCCGCTCGGAGAGCGCCCGACGACTCGCCACGGTCCTGGACAGTGAATTCGACGCGGCGCAGCGAGACAGGCTCTCGGCTGTGCTGCCCCTGCTCGAACGGTTGGCGGAAAACCTGTGAGTACCAGTCAGGGAACGGCTCGAGAAGTCGAGGCCGGTGCCGGCAACGACCGCTACAAGTGGGTCGTCCTGTCCAACACCACGCTCGGGGTGTTGATCGCGACCATCGACGGATCGATCGTGATCATCTCGCTGCCGGCGATCTTCCGTGGCATCGGGCTCGATCCGTTGGCGCCCGGCAACATCGGCTACCTGCTCTGGATGATCCTCGGCTACCTGCTGGTCACCGCCGTGCTGGTGGTCGCGCTCGGCAGGCTCGGCGACATGTTCGGCCGGGTCCGGATGTACAACCTCGGCTTCGTCATCTTCTCCGGCGCCTCACTCGCGCTGTCGCTGGACCCGTTCACCGGGGGAGCCGGCGCGCTGTGGCTGATCGGCTGGCGGGTGGTGCAGGCCTTCGGCGGTGCGATGCTGACCGCCAACTCGGCGGCCATCCTCACCGACGCCTTCCCCACGCGGCAACGCGGAATGGCCCTGGGCGTCAACCAGATCACCGCGCTGGCAGGCCAGTTCCTCGGCCTGCTCGCCGGCGGTCTGCTTGCCGCGATCGACTGGCGCGCGGTGTTCTGGGTCAGCGT
>CAJCJE010000344.1 GCA_903970565.1 Candidatus Melainabacteria bacterium
TGATCACCACCGCGAAGTCCTTGTTGCCCTGGTTGTGGATGCGGGTGCCCATCGCGGTGTAGAGATCCCGCAACACCTCGCCGCCCTTGGCTTCGGCGGCGGCGATGGCGACCCGGACCGGGCCCCACGCCTTGGCCATCATCTCCCGGTACCCCTCGGGCAGGTCCCGGCCCTCGTTGAGCACCGCAAGGCTCATCACGTGGAAGTTGAGGTCGATCTCACGGTGCTTCTCGACCTCCAGAATCCACCGGGAGGTGATCCAGGCGAACGGGCACAGCGGGTCGAACCACAGGTCCACCTTGGTTGCCTCGGTCGAGGTTGACTGCGCGGTGGTCATGGATATGTCTCCATTACTGCTCATCGGTCACGTCCTGGTCAGCGGCCGCGCCGGGCCACCCTTCATGCACAACTCCCCCGCGTCGGGACTTCTTCCCGGTTGCGGCCACCAGTTGGCCGCTCGACCGGGCCACGAACCCGGTATCAAATGGTGACGGGTTGCGCTACCAGGCGGGACGGCGGTGGCCGAACGTGATTGGATGCCAGAGACCGAGACTTCGACAATCATGACCAACTGAGGTGACCTGTGGCCGCGCCAAACCTGACTCGCGAACAGGCGGAGCAACGTGCCGCTCTGCTCGAGGTGCAGTCCTACTCGATCGAGTTGGACGTCACCGATGGCGCGGGCGCGCCGGGTGAGAAGATTTTCCGCTCCGCTACGACGGTCCGCTTCACCAGTCGGGAAACCGGCGCCAGCACCTGGATCGATCTGGTCGCGGCCGGGGTGCGCAAGGCCGTGCTCAACGGTGTCACGCTGGATGTGTCCGGCTACCGCGAGGACGACGGCATCACGCTGCCGAATCTGGCCGAGCACAACGAGTTGCACATCGAGGCGGACTGCCGCTTCATGAACACCGGGGAGGGCCTGCACCGGTTCGTCGACCCGGTCGACGAGAGCGTCTACCTCTATTCGCAGTTCGAGACCGGTGACGCGAAGCGGGTGTTCGCCTGCTTCGACCAGCCCGACCTCAAAGCGACCTTCGCCTTCACCGTCCTCGCGCCGGCCAGCTGGAAGGTCATCTCCAACGCGCCGAGCGACTCCGAGACGGAGGTGCCCTCCGCGAACGGGCCGGCCGCGCTGCGGCACGTGTTCTCCACCACCGGGATGTTGTCCACCTATGTGACCGCGCTGGTCGCCGGGCCCTATGCGCAGTGGCAGGACGAGTACCGCGACGCGGACTCGACCATCCCACTGAGCATCTACTGTCGTGCCTCGCTGGCCGAGCACATGGACGCCGAGCGGATGTTCACCGAGACCAAGCAGGGTTTCGGCTACTACCACCGGGCCTTCGGCCTGCCCTACCCCTTCGGCAAGTACGACCAGTGCTTCGTGCCGGAGTTCAACGCGGGCGCAATGGAGAACGCGGGCTGCATCACGATTCTGGAGGACTACGTCTTCCGCAGCCGGGTCACCCGCTACCTGTACGAGCGGCGCTGCGAGACGGTGCTGCACGAGATGGCGCACATGTGGTTCGGTGATCTGGTCACCATGCGCTGGTGGGACGACCTGTGGCTGAACGAGTCGTTCGCCACCTTCGCCAGCGTGCTCGCGCAGGCCGAGGTCACCGAGTACAAACATGCCTGGACCTCGTTCGCGAACATCGAGAAGTCCTGGGCCTACCGGCAGGACCAGCTGCCCTCCACCCACCCGGTCGCCGCGGACATCCCGGATCTACAGGCCGTCGAGGTGAACTTCGACGGCATCACCTACGCCAAGGGCGCCAGCGTGCTCAAGCAGCTGGTCGCCTACGTCGGCCTGGACAACTTCCTGGCCGGTCTGCGGGTGTACTTCGCCAAGCACGCCTGGGGCAACGCGACCCTGGCCGACCTGCTGGGCGCGCTGGAGGAGGCCTCCGGCCGGGACCTGTCCGGCTGGGGCGCGCAGTGGTTGCAGACCACCGGGCTGAACCTGATCCGGCCGAAGTTCACCCTCGACGCCGAGGGCCGCTTCACCGGGTTCGCCATTTTGCAGGGGCCGGCTCGGCCGGGCGACGGTGAGCTGCGCATCCACCGGCTCGCGGTCGGCATCTACGACACCGACGCCGAGGGCAGGCTGGTGCGCCAGCACCGGGTCGAGCTGGACGTCTCGGGCGAACGCACCGAGGTACCCGAGCTGGTCGGCGTCTCGCGCGGCAAGCTGATCCTGGTCAACGACGACGACCTGACCTACTGCACGATGCGGCTGGACAACGACTCGCTGGCCTGGATCGTCGACCACGTCGCGGACATCGCCGAACCGCTGCCGCGCACGCTGTGCTGGTCGGCTTCCTGGGAGATGACCCGCGAGGCGGAGCTGAAGGCACGGGACTTCGTCGCGCTGGTCCAGGGTGGTCTGCACGCCGAGACCGAGGTCGGGGTGGTGCAGCGGCTGCTGATGCAGGCGCAGACCGCGCTGAACTCCTACGCCGACCCGCAGTTCGCCCCGACGGGCTGGCGAGGGCTCACCGACAAGGTGTTGGAGCTGGCCAGGGCAGCCAAGCCGGGCTCCGACCACCAACTGTCCTTTGTGAACTCGCTGACCACCTCGGTGTTGGAGCAGGAGAAGGTCGCCGTGCTGCGCGGCTGGCTGGACGAGTCGGCGCCGCTGCCCGGCCTGACGGTGGACACCGATCTGCGCTGGCGGCTGCTGCTCGCGCTGATCGCGCACGGCGCGGCCACCGAGGCGGAGATCGAGGCGGAGGAACGGCGCGACCCGACCGCGACCGGTCACCGGTACGCGGAGCGGGCGCGGGCCCTGCAACCCTCCACCGAGGCGAAGGCAACCGCCTGGCAGCGGGCGGTGTTCGACGACGAACTGCCGAACGCGGTCAACGAGGCCATCATCGCCGGCTTCGGACACCCCGCGCAGAAGCAACTGCTCGGCAGCTACGTCGAGAAGTACTTCGCGGACGTCGCCGAGGTGTGGGAGCGGCGCTCCAGCGAGCGGGCCCAGCCGACCGTGGTCGGCCTGTTCCCGTCCTGGGCGGTGGAACCGGAGACGGTGGCCGCCTCGGATGCCTGGCTGACCCAGGAGCGTCCGCCGGCCCTGCGCCGGCTGGTGTCGGAGGGCCGGGCCGGGATCGTCCGGGCGCTGGCCGCCCGCGACTTCGACCGCTCGTAGTCGCCGACACGGCTCGGCCGCGGCCCCCACGGAGTGCTTCGTGGGGGCCACGGCCTGTCCGGACCGGGCCGTATCGGGCGGGTCAGGCAGTTCGCGAGCAAAATTTCGCGCGAAACCACGAAGATCGGGCGTGACGCCGCCATCTGTGGCGCCACGCCCGCTACGCTCGCGCATCATGGCGGAAACGATCTACTGGTTGGCAACGCTGTTGTGGTCGCTGGTCGTGCTACTGGCGCTCATCGTGTTCCGCCGACCGCTGGGCAAGCTGATCCACTCGGCCGGCAACCGGGACCTGGTGGTGCGGATCGCCGACCAGGACCTTTCGGTCGCCGAGATCAGCCGCCAGCACGCTGATCTCGTCAACGACCTGCGCGACCAGGTTTCCACGCTGCGCCAGCGGGTCGCCGACCTGGAAACCGCCCGCCCGCACTCCGCCGCCGCGCAGGAGCCGCACGGCGAGCCGGCCGGTTCGGCGCACGGTGCTGAGCCACGTCGCGGCGGCCAACACCGGGACGACGCCTATCGGGAACGCGCCGAGGCGGGCCCGGCCACGCCGGCCGAGCCGAACCCGCAGCCGAACGCGGCGGAGGGGGCCGAGGCCGCACCGGCTCGGCTT
>CAJCJE010000345.1 GCA_903970565.1 Candidatus Melainabacteria bacterium
AACGCATCCCGTGCGCGTGCGGTGCCTACCACCTGGACGCCGACACCCGCCTCGGCACCCCGATCAACCCCGGCTCCTACGACTACGCGGGCGCGGTGCTGTGGCAAGCCCACTCCGGGGACCTGTGGCACCGCTTCACCGTCCGCCTGCGCCGTGAACTGGCCAAGGCGGCCGGGCTGCGGGTGCGGGAGATCGACGACCATGCCCGCCTGTCCTACGCCAAGGTCGCCGAATACCAGCGACGCGGCCTGATCCACTTCCACGCCGTCATCCGCCTGGACGGCCCTGGTGGTGCGGATGACCCGGCACCTCGGTGGGCGCATCCGGACATCCTCACCGCTGCTGTCCAGGCTGCTGCGCGGGGTTCGGAGGTTCGCCGGACGCTGGCCACCCCGGACGGGGACACGGCCGGCTACCGGTTCACCTGGGGCCAACAGGTCGACGTCAAGACCATCCGCCCGACCGACGCCGAGAAGATCGAAACGGGCCAGGGCGAGATCACGGACTACGCCCTGGCCGGCTACATCGCCAAGTACGCCACCAAGGGCACCTCGACCAGCGAGGCAGCGGACCGGCCGATCCGGTCCGAGGTCGATATCGAGAACCTGTCCATTTCGGAGCATCACCGCGCAATGATCCAAACCGCGTGGGACCTGGGTGGCCTGCCGGGGTTGGGGTTCCTGCGTCGTTGGGCACACATGCTCGGCTTCCGGGGCCACTTTCTGTCCAAGTCCAAGCACTACTCCCGCTCGTTCCGAGACCTGCGGGCCGAACGAGCGGAATGGCGTCACGTGGAGTTGCTCGAACGATTCGGCGTCACCGACGACGACATCATCGTGATCAACGACTGGCACACCACCGGCGCCGGCTACAACACCGAAGCAGAAAGGGAACTGGCATCCGCCATCTACCAACGCATACGCGAACAACGAATTAGTAAATACGAAAGTGAGGCTGCTAGCTATGCCTAATCTGTGGGGACCAAAAGAGTTGTCAGATTACCTGGGCGTTCCAGTACAGACCATCTACCAATGGAGGACGCGCGGCTACGGCCCGCCCGGCCATCGGGTTGGAAAGCACCTCCGGTTCAAGCCTGCAGATGTTGACGAGTGGTTTCAGAGCCAGGATTCAGGAGTGACGTGATGGCGCGGGTATGGATCTACGACCGGAATAACACCAAGGAATACAAGCAGGCAGTAGCGAAAGCCAAGGAGAAACGGAGGAATCCTCCGGCGCGATGGCTCGTGCGGTACTACGACAAGCAAGGCCATCTGAAGTCGGAAGCGCACAGCGTAAAGACACGCGCGGAAAGCAGGCAAACGGAGCTTGCAGCTTCACTCGCGGCGGGCACCTACATTGCACCAGAGGCGGCTAAGATCGTTTTTAGCGAGATCGCCGATAGGTGGCTGGATGCGAGGCAGGATCTGCGCCGGTCAACTTGGTGGAAATACCGGGGCCTGCTCGACAACCACGTGAATCCCAAGTGGGGGGACTACCCGCTATCGTCCATCGAAATGGAGGAGATAGCGACTTGGGTAGCCTCACTGCTCAGGGCTCCCGGTGATGACGGCGGTAGCGGACTGGGACCGTCGCAGGCTCGCCATGCCTACCGCGTGCTGACGATGGTCTTGGAGTGGTGCGTGCCCAAGCGGATCGCGGCCAATCCTGCTCGGGGCGTCAAGCTGCCCGTGTCACCCGACGCAGAGCACGTCTACCTCACGTATCAACAGGTCGAGGCCCTGGCGACAGCATCGGCCGGGCTGACGACCAAGTACGAGGTGCCAACCGCGTGTGCCCGGGTGAGTCGGGCGTTCATCCTGTTGTTGGCCTACACCGGCCTGCGGTGGGGTGAGGCAGCGTCCCTCCGCGTCGGCCGCGTAGATCTGAAGTCGCGCCGTATCCGAATCGCGACGACGTTCTATGAGGTCAAGGGGATTCAGCACGAGGGCCTGCCCAAGACGGGCAAGCGTCGGACGGTCCCGATCCCCGCGTCACTCGTGCCAGAGCTGGAGCGAGTGATCGGTGATCGCGGTCCGGGTGAGCTGGTCTTCCTCACCAACCGGCAGATGTCACTCCGGGCGAACAACTGGCGCGTCCGGGAGTTCAACGCGGCCGTAGAGGCTGCCGGTCTCGGCGAGTTGGGGCTGACTCCGCACAAGCTCCGTCACACTGCGGCCTCCCTCGCCATCGCGGCCGGAGCGGACGTGAAGGTCGTTCAGCACATGCTCGGGCACGCCGACGCTGCGATGACCCTCAACGTCTATGGCCACCTGTTCCCGGACAAGTTGGACGACGTGGCGGACGCGCTGGATGCCCACCGGCTCGCCGCGCTGGCTGCGGCAGCATGACAGGGCACAGGGTCGTGTGACATGTATATGACATGCTCACGGTTCAGGGATCTTCGCCGGATACGGGAAAGGGCCGCTGACCTGTGTCAACGGCCCTACACCCGGTCGGGACGACAGGATTTGAACCTGCGACCCCTTGACCCCCAGTCAAGTGCGCTACCAAACTGCGCCACGTCCCGGCCGCATCCCGTTTCCGGGTTGCTCGGAGAGCTTAGCGCAGCGTCGTCGGACGACCTCGCGCGGGGTAGCGGGACCACGGGCTGGAGACCGGGCCCGAGGATGCGTGCGCGCGGCCGGTACATACAACAGGGGTCCGCTGCAAGCAGCGGACCCCTGTATTCCCTCGGTCCGTGGCACCTCCCGATGCCCACCCGAGATAACTGTCCTGTATTCCGACTCCCCTGGGTACCGCCGATCGTTGAGCCGGCATTACCTACTTTCGGAGGGGGTGGCCGCGCAGGGGTAGCCGGGCGCGGACGGTGAACAGGCCGTCGTCGTCGCGTTCGATCTGGAGGGTGCCACCGGCGGTGCGGGCGCGCTCGGCCATGCTGGCCAGGCCCATGCCGCCGTTTTCGGTGGTGGCCGGGGTGGGGGCCATCGGGGGGCCGCTGATCACGGAAACCATGAGTTGCGCGCCGTCCTGGGCAAGTCTGACTCGGACGGGTGTGCCGGGCGCATATTTTGTCGCGTTTGTTAGGGACTCCTGGACGATACGGAACACCGCGCGGCCGACGACGGGGGCCAGGCCGGTGGTAGGGAGGGCGTCCGGCTCGTCGAAGTCGATCTGGACGCCGGCCTGGCGGGCGCGGCCGAGTAGGGCGGGGAGGTCGGCGAGGGTGGTGCCGGCTTCCTGGGGTTCGTCGGCGAGACCGAGGGCGGCGCGCATCTCGCTCAGGGATTCTTTGGCCAGCGCGCGCACGCGCAGCGCGACTCGCCGGGTTTCCTCGGCGTCGGTGGTGGAGGCGAGCGCGGCGGCTTCTACGGCGATGAGGGTGGCGTGGTGACCGACGGCGTCGTGGATCTCCTGGCCGATTCGGGTTCGTTCCTGGGCCCGTGACTGTTCCTCGCGTGCCTCGAGTTCGGCTTGGCGGGCGAGACGGAGGTCGGCGAGGCTTCGGGTGAGCTGGTGGCGGGTGGTGATCAGGACACCGCCGGCCGAGGGTGCGGTCATCCAGAGGATCGAGAAGGCGACGGTCAGGATCGCATCCGACCATGCCAGGCGTTGCGTGATGAGCACCGGCAGGGCGTCGACGAGGACGGCGGCGGTGACCCAGGCCAGGATGACGGGGGCTCTATCGCGACGGCCGACGCGGTAGAGGGCGGCGATGGCCGGGGCCAGGCCGAGGCCGCCAGAGAGGGCGACCAGGCAGGCGATCATGGCCAGCCAGGGCCAGCGTAGGCGCAGTGGCAGCGCGAGGCTGGCGATGATGGCGGCGGGGCCGGCGAAGGCGAAGGTGGAGGGGTGGGCCAGCAGTACGCAGGTCAGCGCGCTACCGACGACGAGGATCTCCTCGGCC
>CAJCJE010000346.1 GCA_903970565.1 Candidatus Melainabacteria bacterium
GAGCGTCGGCTCGGCACCGGAAACGCCGCTAACACAGGGTTCTGCGGTACCCAGTGGGTGTCGTGACGGATGACGTACGGCCTCTTGAGAGGGCGCGCAGCGGGGACGAGTTGGGACGTCTTGGGCCTCAAGCACCCAGTGTCAACAGGAACTGAAAAGGGCTCCGGTTTCAGGAACTGAAAAGGGCTCCACCTGGGGATCGGTGCGGCGGCGTTTTTGCGGAGGGAGCCGTAGGCGAGCGGAGCGGAAATGCCGCCGGCGAATCGACGGAGGTGTGGGGCAGTTTTCGACCGGCGCGATGGGGGGTCAGTTTTCCAGCGGCGCCGGCCTCGCGTTGGATGTTGTGGCGGTCCCGCGTTCGCGCAGGCGGTAGCTCTTGCCCTTGAGCGTGACCATCGTGGCGTGGTGAACGAGGCGGTCGATCAGGGCGGCGGCGACCATCGCGTCGCCGAGGATCTCGCCCCAGGCCTCGAACCCGCGGTTGCTGGTGATGACGATCGAGCCTCGTTCGTAGCGTCGGGAGACGAGCGCGAAGAGCAGGTTCGCGGCCTGGCGCTCAAGCGGCAGGTAGCCGACCTCGTCGACGATCAGCAGCTGATAGCGCTCCAAGCGCTTGAGCTCTTGGTCCAGGGTGTTGCGCTCTTGAGCTTCTTCAAGGCGGGACACCCATTGCTGGGCAGTCCCGAACGCGACGCGGTAACCGGCGTGACAAGCCTTGATCCCCAGCGCGATCGACAGGTGTGTCTTGCCGGTCCCGGGCGGGCCGATGAGGCAGACGTTGGCGTGCTCCTCGATCCAGGACAGCTGAGCGAGATGCATGACCAACGGCCGTTCCGCCGAGGGTTGAGCGCTGAAGTCAAAGTCATCCAGGGTCTTGTGCGCGGGGAACCCGGCTGACCGGGTGCGTGTCCGTGCGCCTGAGGCTTCTCTGGCGAACACCTCGGCTTCGCAAAGGACCTCGAGGAACTGCTCATAGGCCCACTTCTCCTCCCGGGCACGCTCGGCGGTCTCCGCTAGCCGCTCAGCGATCCGGGGTGCTTTGAGCGACGACAGCAGGTAGGGCAGTCGGTCCCCGACTTTGGTCTTAGCGGTCATGCACACAGCTCCGCATAGTCAGCCAGCTCCGGCGCCTCGATGACCGCGGTTGAGATTATCTGGACCGGTCTCGGCGTTGGCGGCTCAGGACGCATCCTCGGTTCGGGCAGCCAGAGCCCCGGCTTGTAGGACCGTGGGTAGGCGGCGACTTCCTGCCCGCGCCAGCAGACCCAAACCCGGTCGCGGCTGGCGTGCAGCTCGACGCGCTGATGGATCAGCTCGATCGGCGCCCGGTAGAAACAGCCGCCGTAACGCAGGTAACCATCGGTCGGAACCCGGACCGTCCGGTTCAGTGAGAAGTCAAATGGTGTGGGCGGCAGCGCCCGGAGCGCTTGGCGTTCTTCGCCGAGGCGGTCAGCGACGATGAACTGACCTGTCGCGTGCCGGCGCCTGAGCGCGACGTTGTCGCGCCAGCCGGCGTAGACATGATCGAGCTCACCCAACGTCTCAAACCGTCGCGCGGGCCAGAACCCCGTCTTCAGATAACGGACTGCGCCCTCAACCGATCCCTTCTCCCGCGGGGTCGCCGGCGTGCAGGCGGTGGAGTGAAAGGCGTAATGGCCGCGGAGGTGCAGGAACCGTTGGTTCCAGCGGATCACCTGCTGACTGTCGCGTTTCGCGACCGCCGAGCGCAAGTTGTCATAGACGCACTCGCGCGGAACCCCGCCCAACCAGTCAAACACGCGGACGTGTCCCTCTAAGAATGACTCCGACGTCATGTCGAAGCTGAAGTGCGCGGTCTGGGCGCCCGAGAACGGCAGTGACGCGATCAACGCGTAGACGCGGCGCTCAACCCCACCGATCCTGGGGCGGGTTGGCATCTCACCCCAATCGAACTGCAGCACCTGACCGGGCCGGTAGCCGGTCCGCTGGGCCGGGCGTTCCTCCCGCGGCCGCAACGACGCCAGCTTCCGGCGGACCAGATCGACTGAGCCTTCATAGCCGTGCTCAGAACGCAGCAGCTCAGTCAGCCGCGGGGCTTTGATCTCCGGCCACTCCCGCAACACCTGCTCGATCACCGGCATCAACCGGTCCAGCTGCGAACCCGTCGGCGCTCGCACATACCTCGGCGGCGAGTCCGACGCCAACGCCCTTGCGACCGTCCGACGGTGGATCCCCAACCGGTCCGCGATCTGCCGCTGGGACACGCCGTCCTTCGCCAACGCCCTGATCTCTGCCCACTCCAACGCGCTCACCACCTCTTCCCGGCCCCCATCCTCGATGCCAAAGCACGAGCGTGAGACCAACCCGACCACCACACAAGTGGTGCCCTTTTGGATTCCTAGAAGTGGCGCACTATTCAGCGCCTGACGTCACCCAAGGCAACAGAGCGAGCGGGGGCGGATTGGACTTGGCTGACGACCCGCATCCCGTAAGCGCAACGGCGGCGATTAGCGCGCCAGCGATCGGTGGCACCAACCTCATTGCGTCAGCCTAGAGCCCATCCGGGGAGCAGCGCTTCCGCGACGAATCATCGCCGGCCTCAGTGGACCCGGACGACCCCAGTGCCACGAACCCGATCGTCGACCGCCGGACAGCGGGACATATGGCGATCCCTGCGGAATCGCGAAGACAGGACGGAACCGGGTCGCCGGGAGCTGCCCTGAAATTCGCCAATACCGAGACCACCGCTTTGCCGCTAGATGAGAGGCCCGATCAGATGGCCGCTCTGAGACCGGCGGCGGCAAAAGCAGCGACGACGCCTGCCCACCCGATCAGCGGCGACGCGGCGACGCGGCGACGTGTACTAGTCGCGAGCCGCTGACTGACAAGTCGTGAGGGCTCTCACGGTCGTTATGAGCAACTCGCGTTCGGCCTCTTGCACGCGTGCCCGGAGCGTGAGGACGTCGTCTCCGGGGAAGACCGGCACGGGTTGTGCAGCGATCACCGGCCCGGTGTCGTAGTCACCGTCCACAAGGTGTACGGTCGCAGCGGACTCAGACACGCCGGCGTCGAGCACAGCGCGGTGGACGTGCTCGCCGTACATGCCCGTGCCGCCAAACCTCGGCAGCGGCGCAGGATGGGTGTTGAGGATCCGACCAGCGAACGTATCGAGCACGCGCGGGCCGATCTTGCGAACGAACCCGGCGAGGACGATCAGATCGACGCGTTGACTCAAACAGCACGCCTCCATCGCGCGGTCACACTCTTCAGCGCCGAGTTCTCGGTCATCAAGAGTGAGATGCTCGATTCCCAGTTCGTCAGCGAGCTCTCGCATTTCTGAGTTGTCCGACAGTTCCAGCGAGTAGAGTTGCCTCACGCCATAGTCCCGAGCGGACGCGATCAATTGCTGCATGAGTAACTTGCCCAGGCCCTTGTGCTGCCATTCATCCGCAATCGTCACCGCCATCTCCCGAACATCCGCCTTCGAATTCGGCGCG
>CAJCJE010000347.1 GCA_903970565.1 Candidatus Melainabacteria bacterium
AGTGCCGGACGTCGACCGGTGGATCGGGCCGGGGCCGGATCGAACAGGACACCCCGCCGCTCTCGGCGATCTGGATCTCGCCGTCGACGACGGCTTCGAGGTGCCGGCGCAGCCCGGTCATGGTGCCGCGCATCCGGAACAGCTCGACGGCCTCGGCGACCAGGGTGCGCTGCGCGCGGATCGACCAGCTCTCGTCGAGGACCACCCCGAACCAGCCGGCCAGCCAGCGCACGAAGTCCTCCGGCGCCAACATCGGATCGAGGTAGCCGTGCACGCAGTCGATGGTGTTCACCACCGGTGCGAGCACCTGGTCCAGCGCGGCGGTCAGGCGCACCGCGAACTGGTCGTCGGCGTAGACCGACGGCAGGTAGCGGATCAGTGGGTACGGGGTGGGCAGCCCCGGCACGGCGGCGCGCATCAGGAGGCCTCCACTCGGACCTGGTGGTCGAAGGAGAAGACCAGGCCACCGGCGCCGACGGCCAGCCGGGAGGTCTCCTGGCCGCGCATCCCGTTGACCGGATTGGCCGCATAGAGCCGAACGTCCTCGACCACGTCCACACCGGACACACCGTGCAGCAGACCGAAGATCTCGCCCCTGGTCACCTTGCGGCCGAACGGCCAGCCGTGCTGGCGGTCCTCGCCCCCGGTCAGCGGATTGAGGAAGGTGTAGAGCGCGGTCACCGCGTTGACCCGCACCTCGTCGATGTCCAGCCGGGGGCGCGCGACCAGCCGCGCGACGACGGTGACGCCCCGGTAGCGCGGCGGTTCGACGTAGACCTGGGTGCCCACCAGTCGGACCTCGTCCAGCCGGGCCGCGATCCGGTCCAGGGTGGACTGTTTGGGCACCAGGTCGGCGAAGTTCAGCCGACCGCCCTCGGCGGCGGCGGCCGGCACCACGAGCACCTTCACCTCGCCGTGGTCAACGTCGTCCTCGCCCGCGGTGAGGCAGTGGATGCGGGCCACCTCGGGCGCGGCCTCCCTGGCGATCGCCTCGTAGTCCTCGGCGGTGACCGCGCGGCCCCTGGTACGCAACAGGATCGGCCCTCTGGTCTTGGCCTCGGCCAGGGTCTCGCCGTCCACGCCGCCGTGCGCCGGATGCAGGTTGTCCACCCCGGCCACGAACGGGATGGAACTCTTCAGCGTGCTGATCGCGTGCGCGGAGACGTTTCCGGTGGCTCCGCCCCCGCAGGTGTAGCGGCGCATCCGGATGACGGCGCCGCGGGGTGGCACCGCCCCGTACTGGCGGATGGTGCCATCCGTCCAGCGCACCGCCGGCCCGAATTCGACCCCGCCGGCGACCGAGTCGAGGATGAAGTGCGGATCGTGTTCGGTGCTGGCGGCGAAGTCCTCCACCTGCCGCCACTGCTGCCAGCCGCGATCGTTGCTGACCTCCAGCACGGCCGCGTCGTCGCCGCCGAGGACCGGGGTGCGGGCGATCTCGAAGCGCTGCCCCGGCACACCCTCGGATTCGCCGAGTTCCTCGTTCTCGATGATCTCCGCGTGAATCGCCTTGGCGGTCGCGCCGACGGTGCTGGCCACCAGCCGCAGCACGATCGGCGAGGAGCTGTAGCTGGGTTGGCCGGGCAGCGGCTCGATCAGCCGCACCCGCAGCCAACCGGCGCGCTGGTCGTCGATGAGGCTTTCCTCGTGTCCTTCCGGCACGTGCAGCACGATCCGGCCGGAGCGGTTGAAACCGCCGGTCTCGTCGGTGGTGAGCTCGCACTCGGCCCAGTCGTCGCCGACCCAGGCTTCCCAGACCAGCGGCGGATGCCGGGGGTTGACGCCGATACCGTGGGTCTCGCCGACGAAGTCGATCCGGATCGCGCAGGCGCGCGCCGGGGTGCGCAGGCCGATCAGCAGGGCGTCGCCGAGTTCCGGCGGGTCGTCGAAGGCGGGGAACTGGGTGCCGAGCGCCAACTGGTTGGTCAGGTCCTCGCTGGTGACGTTGCCGGCCCGCCGCCGCCGCACCGCGACGATCGTGCTCGGCAGCAGGGCGAGGTCGGCGACCGTGCTGAACACGATGGCCGGCTCGGTCTCGGTGCGGATGGTGGCCGCCTTCGTCCCGGTGCGGATCACCATCGGGCTGCGGGCCGGCGTGCTCAGCCAGAAGGTGAGCGCGGCCTGGGCCGGGGTCGGCGGCACCATCCGCAGGCCGAGCAGTTCGAGAAACTTCACATACAGCCGGTCGGGCACCCGGTTGAGCCGGTAGAGCAGTTGTTCGGTCATGAACGCGAACGTCTCGATCAGGGTCACCCCAGGATCGGACACGTTGTGGTCCGTCCACTCCGGACAGGATCGTTGCACGAATCGCTTTGCCTCGTCGACGAGTTCCTGAAACCGGCGGTCGTCGAGATTGGGTGCGGGCAGCGGCATGGCTAGTCGGCCCCTTCCTCGGGAATGGTGTAGAAGGGATAGACCAGGTTGCGGGGGTCGTTCTCGCCCTTGGCCCGATAGCTGATGTCGATCAGCATCACCCGGATGTCGTCGGGATGCGGATGCACCGTGACGTCCTCGACGAGCACCCTCGGTTCCCAGCGCTCCAGGGAGGCCCGGACGTCCTTGGCGATGGCCGCGCGCGCCACCTCGGAGGTGCCGGCGAAGACGTGACTGCCCAGCGGGCAGCCGAACTCGGGGCGGAAGGGCCGCTCGCCGGGATGAGTGGCCAGGACCAGGGTCATCGCCTGCTCCAGTTTGGCCGCGCCGCCGACCATCGCCATGCCACCGTTGAC
>CAJCJE010000348.1 GCA_903970565.1 Candidatus Melainabacteria bacterium
TTCACCTGCGGCAGCAAGGCACAACCGGAGCTGGCGATGCGGTTGCTCGCCGAGGCACTCGGCGCCGGCCACACCCAGCTCACCACTATCCAGCGCGGCCGAAGCGCCGGCTCGGCGACGTGTGCCGGCATCGACGAGCGCGATGCCGGCGCACGCCAGGAACAGGAGGCGATCCGTTGACCGCAACGACTTCACTGACCGGTGCCCCGACCCGGCAGGTGCACGAACAGTTGGCCCCCGGCCTGATCCGCAGCTGGGAGGTCTCGGAGGTACTCGCCGAACAGGACACCCGGTTCCAGCACGTACTCATCGGCCGCACCCACCAGGGTGTCTCGCTGTTCTGCGACAACGAACGGCAGAGCACCGAGTTCAGCCAGCTCGTCTACCACGAGGCGCTGCTGGTGCCCGCGCTGCTGTTGGCCGAGCAGGTCAACCGGGTGCTGGTGGTCGGTTCCAGTGAGGGTGTGGTCAGCCAGATCTGCGTCGCGGCCGGCGCGAGCCGGGTGGACCATGTGGACATCGACGCGGAGACCGTGCGGCTGTGCGCGCGTCATTTACCCTACGGCTACAGCGAAACCGAGCTGGCCGAAGCGGAACGCGGCAACGGCCCGGTGCGGATGCACTACGCGGACGGCTGGGAGTTCGTCCGCGCGGCGGCCGGTGCCGTCAGCGACACGCAGCGCTACGACATCGTGCTCGTCGACCTGCCCGACGAGCGGCCGGAGGTCCCGACCGCGCAGCACAACCGGTTGTACGAGACCGAATTCCTGGCCATGTGCCGGGCGGCCTGCACCGAGGGCGGCGTGGTGGTCGGCCAGGCGGGCAGCCCGACGCTGTGGCGCAACGACACCCTCGTGCGGGGATACCAGCGATATCAGGAAGTTTTCGGCACGGTCTGCTGTTTCAGCTCCGACGAGCACGAGTGGGCGTTCCTGTCCGGACGCGCCGAGAAGCTCGACGAACCGGTCGGGCTGATGCGCCGGCGACTGGCCACCTGCCGATACCAGCCGGTCTCGATCGACATGGACGCGCTGCGCAGCCGCTGTGTCCACCCGTACCACGTACGACATGCCCGGCGGGACACCACCGGCTAACTGTTCAGTACCTGGTCGAAGGACACGATCAGCTGCTCCGGTCCGCGCAGGTTGATGTGCTCGCGGTAGCGCAGGGAATCCTCCGCCAGCACCGGATTCACGATCCGTCGGGCGAAAACCGACAGTGCGACCGAGGCCTCCAGCCTGGCCAGTGGCGCACCGAGGCAGAAGTGCGCGCCGGCCGCGAAGGACAGGTGTTTGCGGGCGTCCCTGGTGATGTCGAAGCGATCGGGATCGGCGAACACCGCCGGGTCCCGGTTGGCCGCGGCCAGCATCATCAGCACCACGCCGCCGGTCGGGACGGTGATCGAACCGAGGGTGGTCGGTTCGGTCGCCACCCTGGTGGTCAGCTGCACCGGCGAGTCGTAGCGCAGGATCTCATCGACGGTGCCGTCGATCAGAGCCGGGTTGGCCCGCAGCGCGGCCAGCTGGTCGGGGTGGCGCAGCAGCGCGAGCACGCCGTTGGCGATCAGGTTCGCGGTGGTCTCGTGGCCGGCGACCAGCAGCAGGATGCAGGTGGCGACCAGCTCCGCCTCGGTCAGCGCGTCGCCCTGTTCCTCGGCGAGGACGAGCTTGGACAGCAGGTCCTCGCCGAGGTCGGCCCGACGCCGCGCGATGAGGTCGAAGAAGTACTCCGACAGGTCGTCGCGCGCCGACTCGATGCTGGCCAGTTCCTCCTTGCTGCCCAGCGCCGCCATCGGGTCCAGCCCGCGAACCAGCCGCCGGGACCAGTCCTCGAACCGGTGGTGGTCGGCGATGGGCACGCCGAGCAGACCGCTGATGATCCGCACCGGCAGCGGATAGGCCAGCTGCGGCACCACGTCCAGCCGGCCGTCCTCGACGACGCCGGCCACCAGCTCGTCCACGATGCCCTGGATGGTCGGCCGCAGCTCGGCGATGACCTTGGCGGTGAACGCCTTGGACACCAGCCTGCGCAGCCGGGTGTGGTCCGGCGGGTCCATCGACAGGAACCCGACCGTGGGCGCCCGCTTGCCCTCCTCGGCGGTGGCCGCGGCGTCGCTGTTGTTCGCCCGGCCGATCAGGCTGTGCATCCGGTCGCTGCTCATCGACGGATCACGCAGCAGCCGCGAACAGGTGTCGTGGTCGCCGACGACGCCGACCAACCCGTTCAACCGGCTGAACGGCCCGCGCTCACGCAGCGCGGCGTAGAGCTGATAGGGATGGGCCCGGTTGGCCGGGTCGAACAAGGCTTCGAACTCATCCTGGTGGGTAGCAGTCACGTGAGAAGCTCCTGGCGGGTTGTGGTCAACTACCACCACACTGGAACGTGAACCACGGTTCAAGTCAAGGAGACACATGCTCACCATCGGGCAGCTTTCCACCGCGACCGGCATCCCGACCTCGACCCTGCGGTTCTGGGAACGCAGGGGACTGCTGGCCGCGGACGCGCGGCAGGGTGGAGCGCGCCGGTACGAACAGGACGCGCTGACCGAGGTCGCCCTGCTGCGACTGTGTCAGGACGCCGGGCTGACCCTCGCCGAGATCGGCCAGATCGTGCACGAGCGGGTGGCCCAGTCGCCGAGCTGGCGGGGGTTCGTCCGAACGAAGATGGACCGCCTCGAAGAGAACATCGCCCAGCTCCAGCACGCGCACGAGATGCTCGCGCACGCCCTGGAGTGCCCGTACCCGGACATCAGCCAGTGCCCCAAGTTCCGCACCGCGCTGGCCCACCGCCGAGGCGTCCCGGCGGAGTCGGTCACCGGCGAATCAGAGCTTGCGACCTGCGCTGACGCGCTTGGTGACCTGGCGCTCGGCGACGAAGGACAGGAACGGGATGGTGCCGGAGAGCAACACCAGCAGGGTGCCGATCACTGACCAGCGGGCCTTGAGCGCGAGGTCGATACCCAGCGCCAGGTAGATCATGTAGAGGAAGCCGTGCAGCGGGCCGATGATCTCGGCGTACCGCGGGATGTGGAATCCCCAGTCCAGGATCGTGGCCACGGTCAGCGCAAGCAGGCCGACACCCACGACGTAGGCAATGGTGCGGTACCGGATCAGTGCGCCTGCGACGCGCTTGGCGCGGAGTTCCCGCACGGTCGGTTTGATCGTCTCGGTCTCAGCCGGCATGACGCTCCTCGGCACTCAGTTGGGCGAGGCGTTGGTTGTAGGCCAGCAGC
>CAJCJE010000349.1 GCA_903970565.1 Candidatus Melainabacteria bacterium
TTCAACGGTGACGGCGTCCATTTGGATTTGGGCAGCCATTCCAGGACATACGGGAAGACGAATACCACCACGAAATGCAGGGCTGTCGCGAACAGCGCAAGGACCGGCAGGCCGGCGCCGCACGCCATGCCGACCGCAGCCGTCAGCCAGACGATCGCCGCGGTCGTAAGCCCGCGGACGCTGTCGCGGCGGACGAAGATCAGGCCGCCGCCGACGAACCCGATCCCGGACACGATCTGCGCCGCGACCCTGGACGGGTCCAGCACCACGGTGCCCGCCGACAGCACATCGGTGAAGCCGTACTTGCTGATCAGGACGAACAGCGCGGAACCGAGTCCGACCAGCGCATGGGTGCGCAGGCCGGCACTCTTCTGCCTGATCTCCCGTTCCAGGCCGATCATCGAGGACAGCAGCAGCGCGGCCAGCAGTTCCCACAGCTGGGTGAGTCCCTGGCCGGTCGGCTCACCCCAGGAAATGGCCAGACTCGTTGTCGTGCCGATCATCGTCATCCGTCATCCGTCATCCGTCGTCCAGTCACTGGGAGAACTGGGTCAGGTGTTCGAGCAGCAAGCCGGTCAGCAGCTCCGGCGCCTCCTCCGGCACCCAGTGCGAAATGTCCTCAAGCATCTCGAACCGGTAGGCCGCACTCACCCACTTGTCGGTGGCCAGCGCGGCTGCCGACCCGATCGCGACGTCCTCGGTGCTCCACACGTACAGCGTCGGCACGGTGATCACCGGGGCGGTCAGTCGCGGTAGCGGATTGGCTCGGTACCAGTTCAGCGCGGCGGTGAGCGCACCCTCCTCGCGCAGCCGGGTCAGGTACTCGGACAGGTGCGAGGGCGGGATCTTGTAGTCGAAGGCCCGGCGCAGGGCCAGCGCGTCCTCGGCGAGCAGCTGTTTCTCCGCGGTGCCCGCCGAGGACCGGTAGGTCTGGATATAGTGCGAGCGCAACTGCTGGTCCTCGTCCTCGCGCAGCGCCTCGCCGAACGGCGTCGGATGCGGCACCGAGACCGCGGTCAGCGTGCGCACCCGGTCCGGATGGTCACCGGCGACCTGCCAGGCCACTGCCGCGCCCCAGTCGTGCCCGACCAGGTCGAACCGGCGCCAGCCGAGTTCGTCCGCGATGGCCAGCACATCGCCGGTCAGATCGGTCAGCTGGTAGTCCCGGACATCCGCCGGCCGGACCGACGGTGAGTAACCGCGCTGATCCGGCGCGACCGCCCGATAACCGGCCCGGCCGAGCGCGTCGACCTGCTCGGTCCATTCGATGGCCGCCTCGGGGAAACCGTGCAGCAGCAACACGCCCCGGCCGTCCTCGGGGCCGGCGGCAATCGCGTCGAAGGTGCCGGCGGCGGTGGAGATACCCAGGTGTTCAGTCACCGGGCAGACTCTAGTTCTTCCACCCGACACCCTCGGTCTGCAACCACCGGGCGGTGCCGAAACCGCTCGAAGGAGTCAACGCCCTGACGGTGACCCGCGATGATCGGCCCGCGCGCCGCGATGGCGGTTGCGGGGAAGTGGCGTTTGCGGGAGGCCGGCACGAACTCGGCGCGCTGGTGTGGCCGGCACTCGGCACGATGTTCGATCTCGATCTCTGATCGCACCGTGGACGCCACGGCATTCGCGATTGTGGCAAGGTTGTGGCGTGGAGTTCGTGTATCGAGTGCTGGCGACCGCGGTCGCGTTGTGGGTGGCCACCCTGCTGCCCGGCATCAACCTGCTGCCCAACTCGGGCCTGGTGCAGGCCGGTACCCTGATCGGTGTCGCCGTGGTGTTCGGCGTGGTCAACGCGGTACTCAAGCCGGTGATCAAGGTCGCCGGCTGTGTGCTCTACGTGTTGACCTTCGGGCTGATCGGCCTCGTGGTCAACGGTCTGCTGTTCTGGTTCGCGGCATGGCTGTCCGGCCGCTTCGGGCTGCCGTTCCAGGTGACCGGATTCTGGCCGGGTTTCTTCGGCGCGATCGTGGTCGCGGTGGTCGGCTTCGTACTGGCCATCCCGTTGCACCTCAAGGCGATCGGCACATCGGGCAGGCACGCCTGACCCGCGGGGAGTCGGGACCGCTGGGAGTCGGGACCGCGGGGAGTCGGGACCTCGCCACGCCCGATGGCTGGGTGCGGGGTTCGCTTCCGGCACCCTGTCTGACCGCCGACCGGTCAGCCGCACAGACCTGCGGCTGACCGGTCGGACGCGCTTCGTCGGACGCGCGATTTCAGGCGTGCGCGCGGAGGGCTTCCAGCGCCTTGTCGGCGTGCACCGACATCCGCAACTCGCTCTTGATCACGTCGAGAACCTTGCGGTCGGTGCCGATGACGAACGTGGTCCGCTTGGTCAGCAGCGGCCCGAACTTGCGCCGCACGCCGAACTGGGTGGACACCGCGCCGTCCGGGTCGGACAGCAGCGGGTAGTCGAACGAGTTCATGGTGGAGAACTCGCTCTGTTTGGCAACGGAATCCGGGCTGATTCCGATCCGCTGCGCGCCGGCCTCGCTGAATTCCTTGGCCAGATCGCGGAAATGACAGGACTCCGCGGTACAGCCGGAGGTCATCGCGGCCGGATAGAAGAACAGCACGACCGGTCCGTTGGCAAGGAAGTCACTCAGCTTGCGCTGTTCGCCCTTGTCGTCGGCCAGCTCGAAGTCGGGGGCAAGATCTCCTGGCTGCATCAGCAGCATTCCTTTCACCATGCCCTGCCGCTCCTCGACCGGATGCGTCGACGCGCGGCAGGATGCG
>CAJCJE010000350.1 GCA_903970565.1 Candidatus Melainabacteria bacterium
CCGCCGTCGCACCTCCGCCGCGCTACGGGTGCAGCCCCCGCCGCACCCCGTCCAGCACCCTCCCGCCGCGCCCCGTCCGAACTTCCGCCGTCCCACCCCGCCGGGACAGCCCCACCGCCACACCACCTACGACCGGCAGCCCGCCACCCTCAAACCCGTCCCTCCGCCAGCTCAACTCCTCGCCCCCAAGCAAGTAGCCAGCCCCCGCCCGCCCTGGGGGCCGGCGCCCCGCGTCAAGCCTATGACTGTTCGGCCGCCCGGCAAAGACGACAATCGCGGGTTGTGGACAACCGGATTAACTGTGGACAGTCGTTTGACAAACGAACGCGCGTCTACACTAGAGAATCGCGCAAGCGGCTTGGTGGGCAAGCCATCCAGCGAATCGAAGCGAATTCACAACCGGCCCTCCGGACCCAACCGGCCCTCCGGACCCAGTCGAAACCCCGCCAATTTCGCGCGGTCAATTCCCCTGGTTCGCGAAAAGCCGGTATTCCAGGAAAAAAATTCAGGGACTGAAGGTCGCCAGCGCGGTTCGGACGTGCCCGCGCGCGTTCGTCAGTGCCGTCGCGGCGTGCTCCGGATCGGTGCCGGCCAGCAAGGTCACCAGCGCCACCTTCAGATCCCCGTCGGCAGCGGCCAGCGCGTCCGCGCAGTCCTGTTCGCCGGCGCCGGTGGCCTCCCGCAGAATCCGCAGCGTCCGCCCGCGCAGCTTGGCGTTGGTCGCGCGCATACTGACCATCAGGTTGGAGTACGTGCGTCCGAACCGGATCATCGTGGCCGTCGAGAACGCGGTCAGCACCAGCTTCTGCGCGGTGCCCGCCTTCATCCGGGTCGAACCGGCGATCGCCTCCGGCCCGGTGTCCACCGCGATCGGCACGTCCACCTGAGAGTTCGCCGCCGCGCCAGGGTTGGCCGACACCAGCGCCGTCCGCGCGCCCAGTTCGCGTGCCTCGGCCAGCGCGCCGACCACGAACGGGGTCCGGCCGGATGCCGTCAGCCCGACCACGATGTCACCGGAGCGCACCTGTTCCCGGATCTCGGCCGCCCCGGCGCCCGCGTCGTCCTCGGCGTTCTCCACCGCCCGCAGCAGCGCCGCCGCGCCACCCGCGTGGTGCGGCCTGAACCAGTCGGCCGGAATGTTGAAGGTCGGGATCAACTCGGCCGCGTCCAGCACCGCGAGCCGCCCGGAGGTCCCGGCCCCCACGTAGTGCACCCGGTTGCCGTTGCGCAGCGCGGTCACCGCGAAGTCGACCAGCCTGGCCAGATCCGGCAGCACCGCCGCCACCGCGCCGGGCACGGTCGCGTCCTCGGCATTGATCTTGTAGAGGATGTCCAACGTGGACAATTGGTCGATGTCGGTCGTCGCCGGGTTGCGCAGTTCCGTTGGTGATTCGACTCGCACCATGTCCGATGGCATCACTCGTTGCCCTCCTTGGGCCGTCGACGACCGTCCTGCCGGACTTCCAGTCGGTGTGAACCGACGGCCGAGTAAGTGGTGTCGAGCGCGGCGAGCGCACTGTCCATGTGTCGTTGTGCCACGCCGATGAACACGCAGTCGATCACGGTCAGTTGGGCGATCCGGCTGGCTGTCGCGCCGGAGCGGAACGTGGTCTCCCGCGCCGCCGTGGTCAGCACGTGGTCGGCGACCTCGGTGATCGGCGAACGGGGGAAGTTGGTCAGGGCCACCGTGGTCGCGCCGCGTTCCCGTGCCTCGCGCAGCGCCTCGACGGTGTCGGTGGTCGCGCCGGTGTGCGAGATACCGACCGCGACATCGCCCCGGCGCAGTACGGCGGCCGAGGTGAGCATGATGTGTGTATCGCTCCAGGCGAAGCAGACGCGACCGATCCGGTGCAGCTTCTGTTGCAGGTCCAGTGCGACGAAAGCGCTTGCGCCAACGCCGTAGACATCGACCCGGCCCGCCCCGGCGATGGCGTGCACGACCCGTTCGAGACTGGCCATGTCCAGCTGTTCCGCGGTCTCCTCGACCGCCCGAGTGTCGGCGAAGGCCACCTTGCCGACGATCTGGCGCAGGTCGTCGGAGGGGCCGATCTCGCCGCCGAGATCGCGGTCGAGGTCCCGGTCGCTGCGCGCGGCGGCCCGAGCGGTGTCCGCGGCCAGCGCGATCCGCAGTTCCGGATATCCGCTGACGCCGACGGCCTTGCAGAACCGGGTCACCGTCGTCTCGCTGGTGCCCGCCGCGTCGGCGACCTCGGTGATGCTGCGCCGGGACACGCCGGCCGGGTCCTCGAGCACCACGTGCGCGACCCGCTGCTCCGCCCTGGCCAGGCCGGGCAGCAGCGAACGGATGCGGACCAGTGGGCTGGACTCGGTAGAACTGGAGGAGATCACGTGGGAAACTTACTAACTGCTTGACATGTGGTCAACGCGCGTGACTGCCAAGCAACCCAACCGTGTCTGGTAGTCACCGACATTATCCATAAATCACTCGATACGGTCGAAATGCCACCCCCGGTCGTCGTCGAGCCGGGACGACGACCGGAGAACCCCTTGACTGCCATTGGCCTGTCCTTACGGCACAAAAGCGACGAAAATACGGTCAGCGGTCACTCAACGCCCAGTTGACCCCGGTGAACGCGCCCGGATTCCGGTCACCGTCGAGCAGTACCCCGGAGGAGTCCGAGATCCGTACCCCGGCCACGTTCACCCCGCGCCCGGTGTACTCCGGGTCGGTCACGTACTCCCACCGAA
Source organism: Candidatus Melainabacteria bacterium (assembly GCA_903970565.1). Classification (GTDB taxonomy): domain Bacteria; phylum Actinomycetota; class Actinomycetes; order Mycobacteriales; family Pseudonocardiaceae; genus CAJCJE01. Next base: position 2,710 of record CAJCJE010000350.1, read on the forward strand.
CCAGCAGTTTCCCGTTGCTCGACGGCAGCCGCGCGGTCACGTGCCACCAGGTCCGGTCGCCGCCGGAGAGGCCGGTCACCGCTCCGCTCGGCGCGCCCTTCCCGGTTGCGGTCACCGGGACGCTCGTCCACGTCGTCCCGTCCGTGCTGGTTTGCAGGTAGGCGAAGTCGGAGTCCGGTTCGGTGTCGACGAACGTGTCGTAGCTGATGTTCACCGGCCCGCTCCTGGGCGTCACCGTGGTGGTCAGCGTCGCGGTGCTGGCGTCCCCGATCCCGGAGTACCAGGACTGGCCGCCCTCCGGTGACCTCACCGCCATCGCGTTGGCAAGACCGTCGTCGGCGACGACTCGGGCCGGGTTGGTGGAACCCCAGTTGCGCGTCGGGTGCACCCGGTTGCTGAACTGCAACGCGATCGAGCGTGACAGTGGGTCGATGACGACGGTGGTGCCGGTGAATCCGGTGTGCCCCAAGGTGAACGGGCTGTCCAGCCGGCCCATGTACCAGCGCTGGTCGAGTTCGAAACCGAGGCCGTGCGAGTCGCCGGGGTAGTTCTGGTTGTAGTCGGTCTCCATCCGGGTGACCGACTGCTGGCTCAGAATCCGGTGCCCGCCATAGGTTCCGCCGTTGAGGATGGCCTGCGCGAGGATCGCCATGTCGTCGACGGTGGAGAACACCCCGGCGTGCCCGGCGACGCCGCCCATCGCCCAGGCGTTCTCGTCATGCACCGAGCCCCACACCAGGCCGCGCTGCGGCTCACCCGGACCCTGCTCGTACTCCTCGGCCGCGATCCTCGGCTTGAGCGAGGCCGGCGGGTTGTACATGGTGTCCCTCATCCCCAGCGGTGCCGTGATGCCCTCGCGCACCAGTACATCCAGCGTCTTGCCGGTGATGTGCTGCAATACCTGTTGCAGCGTGAGCATGTTCAGGTCGGAGTAGAGGTAGGTGGTGCCGGCGGGGTACTCCGGCACGGTGTCGAGGATGGCGTTGATCCGGTCGGCCATCGTCGGGTACTGCCAGAGCGCGGGGCTCGGGTCGGCCGGCAGGCCGGAGGTATGGGTGAGCAACTGCTCGATGGTGATGTCACCCTTGCCGTTGCTGGCGAACTGCGGCAGGTAGCTGGCCACCGTCGCGTACAGGTCCAGTTTGCCCGCCTGTATCTGCTGCATGGCCACGATCGAGGTGAACAACTTCGACAGCGAGGCGAGGTCGAAGATCGTGTTGTCGCGCATGGGAATCTGCTGGTCGGCCGGCAACAGGTCGCCCTGCTGGTCGGAATAGCGCAGCGCGTAACCGGCGGCCTGTCTGGACACCACGATGCCGTCGTGGACCAGCATGGTGACCTCGCCGGAGAACATCGGATGCCCGGTGCCCGGCTGGTTCCGCGTCCAGTCGGCCTCCTGCTGCTGCGCGGCCCGCACCACCGTCGGATCGAGGCCGGCCTCCTGCGGGGAGCCGTTGCGCAGCGTGGTCCACGACGGCATGAAACCCTGCTGCGGCTGGTCGAACCGGCCGACGTTCGGCACCGGTGGCCGCCAGGCCGGGCCGCCGGCCGACGCGCCGGCCGGAACGGCGCTCATCCCTGCCGCCAGGGCGAGTAACACCGCGCTGACCGCGACTGCACGAATGGACATGGCCACCTCATTCGGCTCATCTGCAAAGCATGGCTGATCGGATAGACGGGTTCACCAGTACCTGGTTGGCAGGTGGCTGTCGGTGGAGCAGGACCAGGAGGAGCAGGACTATCGGTAGAGCAGGAACGGCTCGCGCTGCTGACGGAACCGCGCGAGTTCCGCCTGCCAGGAGTCGACGATGTCCGCAGTGGACGCACCCGCATCCACCAGGGTGCGCAGCCGGTCGGACCCGCTCAGATCGTCGACGTAGTTGTCCGGGGTCCAGCCGAAGACCGACGGGTACAACCGCTTCGCGGTGATGATCATGGCGACGGCGGTGCGGATCGCGTCCACCGTGCGTGGGTCGGCGAGGTGCACCTGCACCCCGCCACAGATCTGGTTGACGAACTTGTCGAAGGTCGGCGCGTAGTAGTTCTCCCGGAACTCGACTCCGGGCAGGTTCATCGCGTTGAGCGCCTCGGCCCACTTCCAGTCGATGTCCGGCGCCCCGATCATCTCGAACGGCCGGCAGGTGCCCCGGCCCTCGGACAACAGGGTGCCCTCGAACAGGCAGGTGCCCGGATACAGCAGCGCGGTGTCGCCGGTCGGCATGTTCGGGCTCGGCAACACCCACGGCAGATTCGTGTCCAGGAACAGTTGATCGCGCCGCAGCCCCCGCACGGTCACGACCTCCAGGCTGGACAGCTCCTTTCCGCCCGTGTCAGCGGGCAGGAAGACCGCGTTGAACAGTTTTGCCAGCTCACCGGCGGTCATCCCCGGCTGCTGCACGATCGGCTTGAGCCCGACCAGGGTGGCGTACGCCGGGTCCAGTTGCGGGCCGAAGGCCTGGCCGCCGATCGGGCACGGCCGGTCCAGCACCACGAACGAGGCGCCGGTCAGCGCCGCGGCCTGCATGGCCAGGTACATCGTCCAGGTGTAGGTGTAGAACCGGGCGCCCGCGCCCGCGATGTCGAAGACCACGGTGTCCACCCCGGCCTTGGTGTACATCCCGGCCAGGTCCGCCGCGGTCGCGTTGTAGGCGTCGTAGACCGGGATACCGGTCCTCGGGTCGGTGTAGTTGCCCTCCGAACCGCCAGCCTGCGAGGTGCCCCGGAAGCCGTGTTCCGGGCCGAACACGGCCAGTGGGCGGACGTCTGCGGCCACCATCGAGTCGACGATGTGGGTGAGGTCGAGCAGTACCCCGGTCGGATTGGACAGCACCCCGACCTTGCGACCGGCCAGCGCGCGCCAACCGTCGGCGCCCCACTGGTCCGCGCCCGGTAACACCGTCGGCGCGAATCTGCCCGCCGCCCCGTCGGCATTGCCCGGCTGGGCGACTGCGGCCGCGCTCGGCTGGGAAGCGACCGCGAGAGCGGGGCCGGCCAGGGCAGATGCGGCGAGGAAACCACGCCGGCTGATCGGTTTCATGCCCACTCCCGTGCGGTGAACTGGTAATTCATTCCCACAGTTGGCGCAGGATTGGGAAGTTACTCACATCACCGGGGTTGGGTCAACCGCCCTTCGGGGCACGCGCGCGCTGGCGGCCGGGATCGGGAAGTCCCGGACATGCGGCGGCGCCCACCGGTCAGACCGGCGGGCGCCGCCCACGGCGCGAACGTTCCGGGTTACCAAGCTGCAACGATGTCGTATGGCTGGGGTCTCGGCGTCCGGCGTCCCGATACGCAGTCCCTCAACGACAAGCCTCCCGCGGCGTGCTGCGCGTGGGTGCCCGGTGTTCGCGCACGGAGTTCTGTCGGGGTGAACACGGCTTCTCTTCTGCTGTGTCCCTGGCCGACCTGAAGTCCGCACCTCCTTTTGTACCCTGTGACCTGGGTTACTACAAGAGCTCGGACGGGTGCACCGGTCAAGAACAACCAGTGACCAAAACTCGCTGATAACAACGGAAGTAGCGCTTGCGGAGAGAGTCGCGTACCGCCGGTGGGGGTGTCTTGGTCACCCGCCCGACTGGCGTGCCCCGGAGTGTGATCCACATTCGCTCCGTAGAACGGTCTCGGTTGGCAAAGAATCTCTCCAGATCCAATCTCTTATGTCATAAGAGAAATCGCGGGATGATCTACCGCGCCACCGGCCGATTCCAGGAGGAACGCCGAAAACGAACGTCGCGCACAATCTGACCATCGGTCTTTCCTGATCAATTCGCGCTCAACACGGATTCCGGTCGGGGTCGACTCGGCGGCCACCTGACCAGGCACGACCTGTTGCCGACCGGACGGCGCGGACCGGCGGCGAGCGCAAACACGGCGAGATCAGGGGAACGGGAGGCGCCGCGATCTCTTCGCCATGCTCAGCAAGGGAATACGTTCCGGACGCGCCGCGTGCCCGCCGCGAAGGCGGCTGTTCGATCCGACCCGGACCGCCCTCGTTCGTAGCAACAGCCCGGAAATCGGCCGGTGATCTCGGGCGGGTTCGGCGTTATGCACTGTTGGCGCGCTTCCTCGGACGTGCCGAGTTCGGTGCTCCCGGCCACCTGCGGAAACTTTTTTCGGCGCCGCGCACCTGTTCAGACGGGTAGCGGTGAGCACGACCGAGACTCGCTGCGGTGTCTATTCGGTCGAGGGACATGCGTCATGGGCCACCGGGGGGATAGAGTGGAGCTGTTCGGCTATGCCGGACTGGTTCAGTCCGACCCCCCGGGACTGAACCTCAGACGACCCCCGTCCCTCCCCCCTGACGGGGGTCGTCCCCTGTCCGGACCACGACATCGCATCTCACCTCGCGTGAGGCCGATCCGGCACCACTCGCATCTCCCCGCCAGGCCCTCGACTTTTTCGCGTACGCCCGGTTCCGGCACCCCCACGCCGGCCTGTCGGCCTTCCGCTCATCACGGCTCCCGGTTTGCCCGGCTCCCACTTCGGCGGCGGAACCAGCCCTTCATTTTCGTTCCCGCCCCCGTTTCGTGTCCGCCGGGCCCGCGATCGGCAATGTGCCGGTGTTTTGCCGGTAGGCGTGCGATGGCTCTGTCGCGCCCCTTCCGGATGTTGCCAGCCGGGCCTGACAAATCAGCGCCCATGCCCGTCGCGGAACCCGAGTTGTCCACAACCGCAGTCACAATCCACATGTTGATCAATAGCTGTTGCTCCCGTTCCGTCGGACCGCGACCGTGGTGCCAGCGCGACGAATCCCGCCGAACACGGCGAATTCCGCTCGCACCATCGGAATACG
>CAJCJE010000351.1 GCA_903970565.1 Candidatus Melainabacteria bacterium
GCGGTCCATCAGTGAATGCAGGCAGTGGTTGACCGCGTCCGCCACTCTCGGTGCCGAACTCACCTTGTCGCTCCCCAGGTCGCCAGCGGGCGTTGCCGTACCTCGTTCACCAGGGCGGCGACGTGTTCCCGCTGCCGGAGGTCGGATTCGGCAAAACGCCTGCCGAGTTGTTCGGCGTAATGTCCGAACCAGTCCTGCTTGCGCAGGCTGGCCAACTCGTCGGCCGACCTCGTGTCATCTCCCTTGCTGTGTGGCCCGAGACGAACCGTGGCGAACTCGACTATGGCCGGCATGTGGTGTATCCGTACCCGTGACACCACGGGGGCGAGTTCCGCGCGGATCTGGACCACGTTGGTCGTGGTGAGCCGATGATGTCCGATGTCGAAGGCTGCGGCCCGCCCTGCCACGGTGCCGGCGAGATGCCTTTCGGTCGGAGTCGACTGGGCGATTCCGTTGTTCTCCACGATCACCAGTAGCGGCAGCTGCCAGAGACTGGCGATGTTGAGCGCCTCGTAGACCACTCCTTCTCCGAAGGTGCCATCGCCGATGTACACGGCAGCGATTCGACCCGGTTGTACCCGCGTCGAATGGAGGGCCGCGCCGACCGCGATCGGCAGGCTCTCGCCCTGGACTCCGGTACTGTGGAAACCGCCTCGGTGCAGGTGCTGACTACCACCGACACCGCTGCAAGGCGCTCCCTCGCGACCGAGGATTTCCGCGAGCAGACCGGTCGGGTCATCGGTGTGGGCAACGTAGTGACCATGACCGCGGTGGTTGCTGAAGATGAAGTCGCCCTTCAGCAGTGGGCTCAACGCCACCGGGATGTACTCCTGACCGAGGCAGGTGTGTATGGTCCCATTGATCTCGCCGGCGGCGAACAGATCGAGTAGTGCCAATTCCAGGTGTCGGATCAGCAACAGAGTATTCAGGTCACTGTCCTCAATGGTATTCAGTGCGCTCATGTCAAAATGTGATCCTTTTACGCCGCGTCAGGTCCCACAGCTCGGTCACGGTTCGGATCGTCAACATCTCACGTGGCGCGAACTTCACCTGAAAGGTGTCTTCGACCTGAGCCATGAGCTGGAGTCGTTGCAAGCTGGTCCACCGGCCTGCTGAGTCCAAGTCGGTGCAGACCGTCACCTCGGCCACCGGAATTCCCAGAACCCGCGCGGCGAGCGCGACGAAGGCTTCCTCGTCATCATGCGTCATCGGTCGTCTCCACGAGAGATCTGACCCGCGTCGACCCAGTTTCGGACAGCCCGCACAGTGGTGTCGACGTGTTCGTCGAGCATGCTCCAGTGGTCGCCGGGCACGTCCACTACGTCGTGCGGCAACGGCCAACGAGGCCGCCATTCCGTCAAACTCGCGTCAGCCAGCATCTCTGACGTGGGTGCACTGGCGCGGACAAGGAGGGTGGGCACCGATACGGAGCTGGGTTGCCAAGCGTCGAAAAGTCGGGTGTACGCCCCGCCCACGACGATGACCGAGTCCTCGAAGAAGCGCTCGAACAGTGCGGTCGGTAGATCGCGGCCCCAGGTGACGAGCGCGTTGTTGCGGCCGTCATGTCTGCTGTCGGTCGGCTGGTGTGTGTCGATCAGCACGAGGCCTGCGGGCGCGTGCCCGCTCGATGCCAGCGCCTCTGCCACCGCCTGGGCCACATTTCCGCCGGTGCAGTAACCAACGAGGACAACCGGAGCGTCCTTGACCTGCCGCCGGATCGTCTCGGCCTGCACAAGGGCGAGGGTCCGGACGCTGTCCGGTACCGCGGCGCCGTCACGAAGGCCCGGATACTCCAGCATGAACAGGTCCGCGTAACCATCGATCCGCTCTGCCACTTGCGCCGGCGCGCCGGGGATGAGAGCCACGTAGCTCGGCACGAAGAACATCGCGGGACCATCCGATCCCCGCGCCAGGCGAGCAGGAGCGATGGCGTAGTGGTCGCTCTCCTCCTCGGAGAAGGACGGCAGTGCGTAGGAGGCGTTGAATCGCAGGGACATCGCTTTGTCCGCGCCCTCGGCGCGCAGCACCCGGTGATACAGGGAGGCGAACCGGTACGACGGCGCGTGCGGCTCAACCGGAGCTGGGGCAAGCTCCGCAAGGGCTTGGTACACGTGGGCGGTCAACTCCGGCACGGTCGGATGGTTGAACACGCTGGTGGCGGTGAGTGCTACCCCGGCCAGCAGGTTTATCCGGTTGCGTAGCTTGACCGCCGCGAGGGAGTCGACGCCCATGTCGTCGAAGTGCTTTCCGGTCGGCACCTCCGTCGGGTCGGCGAAGCCCAGTACCACCGCTATCTCGGCGGTGATCAGTGCCGACAGAGCCGGCTCACGCTCGGTTTCGGGCAGCGTCAGGAGGTTGCGGTGCCAAGAACCGGTCTCGTTCTGCCCGGCGCCTTCGGCGTTGTCATCCGTCGTCGACGGCGGCTCCGGCGATGCGGGGACCAGTTCGCGCAGCAGCGGTGGAATGTCGTGTTGGCGACGCAGCGCGGCCAGGTCCAGTGGCACCGGAACGAGGACGGGCTCGCCCGCCCACACCGCGTGATCGAACAACGCGTTGCCGTGTTCGGGCGAGATTGCCATGCTTCGGCGGTCGGCGAGGTGATTGCGGGCCGATGCGCTCAACTTGTCGGCCATGTTGCTCGCTGCGCGGGTACTGGCTCGGGCACTGTCGTCGGTGTCGGGCGGTGTCGGGTCGGGCGTCGAGGTGTCCCAGAGGCCCCATGCCAGTGACAGGGCCGGCAGCCCGGATCGAACGCGGTGCCGCGCGAGCGCGTCGAGGAACGCGTTGGCCGCGGCGTAGCTCGCCTGGCCGGGCCGCCCGAACACACCTGACGCGGAGGAGTAGAGAATGAAAGCGGAAAGTGGGAGGTGTCTGGTCGCCTCGTGTAAGAACCACGCCGCATCCGCTTTCGGCGCCAGCACCCGGTCGACTCGCTGCGGGGTCAGCGATTCGAGCACGCCGTCATCGAGCACGGCGGCGAGGTGGATCACCGCCGTCGGACTCGGTTCGCAGTCCGCTACCAGCTTTTCCACCGCGACCCGGTCGGTGACGTCGCAGGACACCAGACTGACCTGAGCACCGTGGTGCTCCAGGCTCGCGCGCAGGGTGTCGGCATCGGCGGCCTGCGCGCCCTGCCGGCTGGCCAACACCAGGTGCCGCACCCCGTAACGCGCCACGAGGTGCTGGGCCAGCACGACGCCGAGGCCGCCCGTGCCGCCGGTGATCAGGACGGTGCCAGTCGGATCAATCGGCATCGGTCGGTCGTCGTCGGCCGTCTCGTGCGGTCGCAACGGCAGCAGGCGATAGACGTGTGCCACGCCATCCCGGACGGCCACCTGCGGCTCGTCCAGGTTGACGGCGCGGGCCAATGCCGACCTCGACGCCTCGGTGTCGTCGAGGTCGATCAGCATGATGCGACCGGGGTGTTCGTGTTGGACGCTGCGGACCATGCCCACCACGGCCGCGGCTGCCGGGTCCGGGTCATCGGTGGTGGCGTTGCGAGTGACCACGACCAGGCGCGCTGTCGGCGAGAACTCGCCGCTGGGCTCCGCCAACCATCGTTGGAGTGCCGAGAGCACCAGCGTGGTGAGTTCGCGAGCGCGTCGCGGTGGGGCACCCGACTCGGAGAGCACGGCCGGTAGCAGCACGTGCGTCGCCGTGCTCGGTGAGCCGGTACGCCACAGGTCCTGGGCCAGGCCCAGCGGGTCGGCGCCGAGCACTGCCCAGGCGACGCTGGCCGTGGCCGGCATCGGCGCCGTGATCCAGGCCGGTCGGTAGAGCCCCCGTTCGGCTGCCGTCCGCGCAGTTGCCGTATCGCTGAAGGCGCGGCTGGTCAACGACTCGATGGCGGCGACCGGCCGACCCGAGTGATCGGTCAGGGTGACCGAACGGGTGCCCGAGTCCGAGTGAGCCACTCGGACTCGCACGCTCGCCGCGTGCGGGGCATACAGCCGAACACCTTCGAAGGCGAAGGGCACCGACAGCGTGAGCGGCTCGGTTCCGGCGGAAGCGACCTTGTTGAGCAGACTGGCATGCATCGCGGCATCCAGCACCGCCGGATGCAGGCAGAACCGGCCTGCATCCGCACTCGGCACACTCACCTCGGCGAACAACTCCTCGCCGCGCCGCCACACCGACGTCACGGCCTGAAACGCGGGGCCGTAGCGGTACCCGAGCGTTGCCAGCCGGTCATAGGCTCCGATCAGATCGACCGGCACGCTACCCGGAGGTGGCCAGGCCAACTCGTACTTCTCGGTTGGCGGCCCACCAGGGGTGAACACCGCTGTCGCGTGTTTGGTCCAGGGGATGGCGACAAATGACTCGCGACGGGCGTAGAAGTCGACCGAACGTTGCTCGCCGTCGAACTCACCCACGACCACCTGGAGTTGGACGGTCTCGTCATCGGCCAGCGCCAGCGGTGCGAGAACGACGAGTTCGGCGAGGCGGTCCATGCCGCACTCACGAGCGGCTTCGAATGCCATTTCGACGAATGCCGTGCCGGGAACCACGACAGTCGCGCCGATGACATGGTCCGCCAGCCAGGGCTGTAATCGACTGGAGAGCTTCCCATCATAGCGGATTCGCCCGGTATCGGCGTCCGGTATCGCCGGGCCGAGCAGCGGATGCCGCCGACCCGTCGCCTCACCTGGCGCGCTCGGCTCAGGGGCGTCCAACCAATAACGCCGCCGTTGGAACGAATACGTCGGCAGATCACACCGTCGCGCCCCACTGCCGGCATAGCCGGCGGCCCAGTCGAGGTCAAGACCGGCAACGTGCAGCCGGGCCACGGCTGTCAACAGCGCGTCGGCCTCGTTCCGTCCGGACAGCGTGGTCGGCACACAGGTCATCTTCGCGGTCGGCGGGCAGTCCTCGGCAAGCGCCGTCAGGATGCTGTCCGGACCCACCTCGACGAGAGTGGTGACGCCGGCCTCGCCGAGTGACCGCATCGCGTCCGCGAAGCGGACGGCCTCCCGCACATGCCGCACCCAGTACTCGACCGACGCGAACCGTTCGACCTCCACGCATCCGGTCAGTGTCGACACGATCGGCACGTTCGGACGGTGGAAGGTCAACTCGTCGGCGACCGCGCGGAACTCGGCCAGCATCGGCTCCATCAGGGGCGAGTGGAACGCATGACTCACCCGCAGGCGGGTGCTGCGCCGTCCGGTCCGACCGACCTTCGCCGCCACCTCGGTCACCGATGCCTCCTCGCCTGAGATGACCACCGAGGTCGGCCCGTTGATCGCCGCCACCGAGACCTGACCGGACAAGCCGGCTAGATGTGGCTCAACCTCAACCAACGACGCCTGTAGTGCGATCATCGCGCCGCCGCCGGGTAACGCCGCCATCAGGCGACCGCGTGCCGCCACCAGACGAGCCGCGTCCGACAGTGACAGCACGCCGGCCACGTGCGCGGCGGCCAACTCACCGATCGAGTGCCCCACGAGGTATGCCGGCCTGACGCCCCAGGACCGGAGGAGCCGAAACAGCGCCACCTCGTAGGCGAACAGCGCGGGCTGGGCGAAGTCCGTCCGGTTCAGCAGTCCGGCTTCGGCCGGATCGCCGATGACCCGCCGTAGCGGGGTCGGCAGACAGCGGTCCAGCTCTCCGCAGACCTCCTCGAAGGCTTCCCGGAAAGCTGGGAACCGCAGCGAGAGGTCCGCCCCCATACCACTGTGCTGGGCACCCTGACCGGTGAACAGTACGGCGAGCGAATGCTGATCTGTCGCCGTACCAAGGACAATTCCATTGCTGTCGGCACCGGTGGCGAGTGCGTCCAGCGCGCTCAGCCGACTCGCGCGGTCGGCGGCGACCAGCGCCGCTCGATGTTCCAGGTGGGCGCGGGTGACCGCCAACGAGTACCCGAGGTCCAGTGCGGTGGTCTCCGGCCGGCGTCGGACCTCTGTCGCCAGCGCTGCGGCCTGGGCACGCAGCGCCCTGTTGTCCGGCGCGGACAGCAACCACGGCGGCATCGCGGGATCGACTGTTGGGCGAGGCTGCTCCTCCCGGACGGGAGGCTCCTCGATGATCACATGAGCGTTGGTCCCGCTGATGCCGAAGGAGGAAACCCCGGCGCGGCGCGGCCGACCACCGGTCGGCCAGGCCCGTTGCTCCGCAAGCAGGCGCACCGCGCCCACAGACCAGTCCACTCGCGACGAAGGCTTCTCGGCATACAGTGACCTCGGCAGGGTCTCGTGGCGCATCGCCTGGACCATCTTGATGACGCCCGCCACCCCGGCAGCCGCGAGGGTGTGGCCGATGTTGGACTTGATCGAACCAAGCCATACTGGCCGGTCCA
>CAJCJE010000352.1 GCA_903970565.1 Candidatus Melainabacteria bacterium
CGAGCCGGCCGTCGGCGATGTGCCATGAGCCGCCGTTCGCCGTGACACCGGTCATGCCGGTGAGCGTGGTGGGACCGGCGAGCGCGACCAGATCGGCCGTGGCAAGGCCGGCGAAGCCGAGGGTGCGGGTCGGTGTCCAGCCCGGCTGGTCGACGAGTCGACGGCTCAGCTGGGCACATCCGGCCGGGGTGTCGGCCAGCACCCAGGCGTCGGGATGCGGTGCGGTGAGTCGCCGCGCGGGTCGCAGCCATGACGCGGCCGTCGCGGGCCAGTCGATGACGGCCAGTACCGTACCGGTGCCGGCCGCCCACGCGGTGGCGAGCGCGTGGGCAGCCGCGACGGATGCCGGGTGCCGTCCGTGGCCGATGGCGATGCTGTCGGCCTTCGTCGCCCGTACCAGCCGCAGCAGGCGGTCCAGTTCCTCGGCGGTGTGCGGCCTGGTCGGGCGGGTCGCGTCCGGGTAGCGGAAGAGTGTGCCGTCGGTGATACGCGGCGACGCCTCGGCGGGCCGGACGACGGAATTCCTGATCATCGGATGGTTCCGCGGGTCTGCGGGCATCAGGCCGCGTCGTGGAAGACGAGACCGAGGGTGCACCGCTGGCCGGAGCGGATCACGGACACGCCGTGCCGGACGGGAGCCGTCGACCAGCCGCGCTTGGACTCCACCGGCCGGTCGCGGGTGGTGAACACCAGACCGTGGCCCCGTGGGATGAGGACGGCGGTGCCGCGGGACTGGGCACGGGGTCGCTGTTCGTAGAGCAGGAACTCGCCGCCGGTGTGGTCGCCGCCGGGGTCGCTGAGATTGATCACGACCTGTAGTGGGAACACCAGGTCGCCGTAGAGGTCGCGGTGCAGGGCGTTCCAGTCGCCCTTGCCGTATCTGAGGAGGATGGGGGTGGACTTGGTCTGGCCGACCGCGTGACACATCCGCAGCCACTCCTCGAGGCTGTCCGGCCACGGTGTCTCCCGGCCCAGCTTGGTCCACCATTCGCGGGCGATCGGCAGCAGCCTCGGATAGAGCGCCTGCTTCAACGCGACGACGGCGTCGGGGAACGGCTCGGCGAAGTAGCGGTACTCGCCCGCGCCGAAGCGGTAGCGGCCCATGTCGATGGTGGACCTGAACCGGGAGTCGTCGGTGTAGAGCGCCGCGATCTCGGCTGCCTCCCGCGCGGTGAGCAGCGGCCCGGTCAGCGCGCAGCCGCAGCTGTCCAGATCGTCGTGGATCGTCTCCCAGTCGGCTCCCTCGACGCGGTCGCGCCAACCGGACCCGGTCGTGCTGGTCGCGGTGGCTGCGACCGTCGTGGTGCCACTCGGGTTCATGCGGCCGACTCCAGGGTGAGCAGGGTTCGTTTGGCGTCGACTCCACCGAGGTAGCCGCCCATGCCACCGTCGGAACGCACTACCCGGTGACAGGGCACGACGACCGGCAGCGGGTTGGTCGCGCAGGCGGTGCCCACGGCGCGGACGGCCTTGGGACTGCCGGCCAGCCGTGCCACCGTGGCGTAGCTGGCGGTGTGGCCGTAGCCGATCTCGGGCAGGTGCCGCAGCACGGTCTGCCGGAACCCCTGTGACAGTCGCCAGTCCAGCGGGACGTCGAAGCTGCGCCGGCGGCCGTCGAAGTACTCCTCGATCTGCCGCGCGACCGTGTCCAGGCGAGCGGGGGCGTGCAGGATGCGCGAGCCGATCCGCTCGGCCAGTGCCCGCAGGACGGCGTCGTGGTCCTCGCTGGCGTAGGCGACTCGGAGCAGCCCGAGGTCGGTCGCGGCGAGCAGGAGAGGACCGACGGGGCTGTCGACGTCGCGGTAGACGACATCGAGAATCCCCTCGGCCTGTGCCGCGTCGACCAGTCGGTCGTGCAGTCGGTTCAGGTGGTCGGTATCGGCGGGGAAGGCCCGCGCCAGGTCACGGGTCAGGTCGTCAGTGTTCACCGGGGCTCTCCTTTGCGGGTGGGGACGCGCGGGTAGGCGCGTCTGAGCGTGGCGATGCCGTCGGCCGCTGCCCGTCGCGAGGCGTCGATACTGCCGCCGAGGATGGCGGCGACGTCCGTGTAGGGCAGATCGGCCAGGTAGTGGTAGGCCACGGCCTGCTTCTGCTTCGGGGGCAGTGCCGTCAGCATGTCGGCGAGATCGCCGTCGAGGCCGTGACCGTCCACGGTCGAGGTGGCCGCCGTGTCCGGTGTCTGGGCTACCGGGATCGCGCGACGGGCCGTCGCGCGGGTGACGTCGATGGCTTTGCGGTGGGCGATCGTGACCAGCCATGCCTCGACGTTGGCGTCGGACGGCAGGTCCGGGTAGGCCTTCATCGCGGACAGGAACGTCTCCGACCAGGCGTCGTCGGCGTCATTGCCGCCGAGCACCGCCCGGCAGACCCGCAACACGGTTGCTCCGTGCGTCGTGACCACCGCTTCGAACGGCTGTTTACCCGTCATGCCCCGTAGACGCCCTGCCTCTGGGTTTCGTGAGGTCACTCGACCTGATGAGGACGGTAACGGGCCTCGGGCCGTTGCGGTGGTGGGTGGATGCCACTCTTCGCGTGGGCGGCCAGCGCGCGGTCCACCAGGAGTCCGGCCACGCCGGTATAGGCGCCTACGTCCAGGAGCCGGCCGAGGTCGGTGTCGGCGAGCGCGGTCGACAGTGGCCCGCCGGCCAGCACGTCGGCCAGAGCTGTTCCCGTGGTGTCCGCTTCGGTCACCGCGTCGGTGAGGGCCTGTTTGGCGGCTGTCCTCCCCAGCAAAGGAGCGAGCACGGCCGTCACCCGTTCCGACACGACCGCGCCGCCGGTCATCGCCAGGTTCCGTGCCATCCGGTCGGGCCGCACCCGCAGCCCGCTCGCCAGGTTCGCCGCGTTGGCCGCCGCGCCCGCGGCCAGGCGCAGGCACTCCCGTAGCGGCTGCCACTCCGCCTGCCAGCCGCCCGAGGACCGTTCGTCCTCGACGACCATCGACTGGTACAGCACCAGCGCCTGCGCGGGCAGCTGCCGGGCGGCGGTGGTGATCAGGGTGGCCAGTACCGGGTTGTGTTTCTGGGGCATCGCCGAGGAGGCGCCGCGGCCGGGCGGACCCGGCTCCACCACCTCCCGGATCTCCGTGCGGGTCATCACCAGCACGTCAGCGGCCATTTTGCCGAGCGCGCCGGTCGTGAACGCGAGCGCGGCGGCGATGTCGGCGATCGGTGTCCGCAGCGCGTGCCACGGCAGCAGCGGGTCGGCCAGGCCGAGTTCCGCCGCGAACTGGGCCGCGAGCCCCAGCGAC
>CAJCJE010000353.1 GCA_903970565.1 Candidatus Melainabacteria bacterium
TCGTCGATGGCCCGCTGCCGGCCGGCCGCGCCCATCGCCGCCGCCCGCGCCGGATCGGCGACCAGCTCGTTGATCGCGCTGGCCAACTCGCCGCGGTAGGCGAAGGCGTCGTGCTCGTCGTAGTGCACCAGCAGCCCGGTCCGGCCCGGCTCGACGACCTCCGGGATACCGCCGACGTCGGAGGCGACCACCGCGGTGCCGCAGGCCATCGCCTCCAGGTTCACGATGCCCAGCGGTTCGTAGACCGAGGGGCAGACGAACACCGTCGCGTTGCTGAGCAGCTGCCGGACCTCGGCGGGCTGCAACATCTTCTGGACCCAGAACACGCCCGGCCGCCGCGCGGTGAGTTCGGCCACCGCGAGCTTGGTCTCCTCGGCGATCTCCGGGGTGTCCGGGGCGCCGGCACACAGCACCAGCTGCGCGTCCGGGTCGATGTCCCGGCCGGCCGCGATCAGATGCCCGACCCCCTTCTGCCGGGTGATCCGGCCGACGAACACCACGGTCGGGCGGTTCGGATCGATGCCGTGCCTGCGCAGCACGTCGTTGCTGGTGACCGGGTGGTAGGCGGCGGTGTCGATGCCGTTGCGCACCACGTGCACCCGCTCGGGTTTCAGCGCCGGATAGCAGTCCAGCACGTCCGTGCGCATCCCGTTGCTCACCGCGATGATCGCGTCCGCCGCCTCGTAGGCGGTGCGTTCCACCCAGGAGGACAGCTGGTAGCCGCCGCCGAGCTGCTCGGCCTTCCACGGCCGGCGCGGTTCCAGTGAGTGCGCGGTCACCACGTGCGGCACGCCGTAGAGCAGTTTCGCCAGGTGGCCGGCCAGGTTCGCGTACCAGGTGTGCGAGTGGACCAGATCCGGCGGCCCACCGTCCCGCAACGCCGCGGTGATCGCCAGGTCGACCGAGAGGGTGGACAGGGCCGGATTGGCCCGTTCCATCCCGGCGGCCGGCTGGTGGGCGTAGGCGTGCGAGTCGAGTTCGGTGCGCGCCGCGCCGAAGCAGTGCACGTCCACCTCGACGAGTTCACGTAGCTGCGGCACGAGCGAGCCGACGTGGACGCCGGCACCCCCGTACACCTCGGGCGGGTACTCGCGGGTCAACAGGCCGATGCGCACGAGTGATCAGGCTAGTCCGACCGGCGTCGTCATGGTGGCAACGATATGGCAGCGAGTGAACATCGGTCCGCCGATCGGTGTCCGTGGCGCCGGGTCGCTGGTAGTGCGGGGCAGACGTGGATAAGGTCACTGGTGTGAAGGCACAACAGCCTCACGTGCTCGGCATTGTGTTGGCCGGTGGTGAGGGAAAGCGACTGTTTCCGTTGACCGCCGACCGGGCGAAGCCGGCCGTGCCCTTTGGCGGGAACTACCGCCTCGTCGATTTTGTCCTGTCCAACCTCGTCAACGCGGGCTTCCATCAGCTGTGCGTGTTGACGCAGTACAAGTCACACTCGCTGGACAGACACATCTCGACCACTTGGCGGCTGTCCAGCGTGCTCGGGCAGTACATCACCCCGGTGCCGGCCCAGCAGCGGCTCGGACCGCGCTGGTACACCGGCAGCGGTGACGCGATCTTCCAGTCGCTGAACCTGGTGTACGACGAGGACCCGGACTACATCGTCGTCTTCGGCGCCGACCACGTGTACCGGATGGACCCGGCCCAGATGGTCGCCGCGCACATCGCCTCGGGTGCCGGGGTGACCGTCGCCGGTATCCGGGTGCCGCGCTCGGAGGCCAGCGGCTTCGGCTGCATCGACGCGGACTCCGACGGCCTGATCACCCGGTTCCTGGAGAAGCCCGCAGACCCACCGCACGTCGCCGACGACCCCGATGTGACATTTGCCTCAATGGGCAATTACGTGTTCAGCACCGACGCGCTGCTCGGCGCCCTCCGGGAGGACGCGGCCAACCGGGACTCGGCCCACGACATGGGCGGGGACATCATCCCGATGTTCGTCGGGCGCGGGCAGGCCTGCGTGTACGACTTCGACGAGAACGAGGTCCCCGGCGCGACCGAACGCGACCGAGGCTACTGGCGGGACGTCGGAACCCTGGACGCCTACTACGACGCGCACATGGACCTGGTGTCCGTGCAGCCGGTGTTCAACCTCTACAACAAGGCCTGGCCGATCCGGACCGCGGTGCCACCGCTGCCGCCGGCCAAGTTCGTCGCCGGCGGCACCGCGGACGGCTCGATGGTCGGCGCCGGCTCGATCATCTCCGGCTCCTCGGTGCGCGATTCGGTGATCAGCGCGGACGTCGTGGTGGAGACCGGGTCGATCGTCGAGGGCAGCGTGTTGTTACCCGGCGTGCGGGTCGGCAAGGGCGCGGTGGTCCGCAAGGCCATTCTGGACAAGAACGTGGTCGTGCCGGACGGCGCGAGCATCGGCGTCGACGCGGAACTGGACGCCGAGCGCTACACGATCAGCGCCGGTGGCGTGATCGTCCTGGGCAAGGCCGTCCGAGCGCAGTAGCCCGCTTGATCGGTACGGGTAGCGACGTGCTGGGACCCGCCTGGCCGGTACAACCTGATGCCGACCGGCGGACGTCAGGGCAGGCGCTTGGCGGCGACCAGTAGGCCCTCGCCGAGGGGGAGCAGGACCGAGACCAGTCGGTCGTCCTCCCGGACCAGTTTGGCCAGTTCGCGCAGGGCGGTGGTCTCCTGGTCGCGGTGGCCCGGTTCGTTGACCCGGCCCAGGCCGAGCACGTTGTCGAAGGCGAGCACCCCGCCCGGACGCAGCAGCCGGACCCCGTGCTCGTGGTATCGCGGATAGTCGGTCCTGGTGGCGTCGAAGAACACCAGGTCATAGCCACCATCGGTGAGTCTGGGCAGTACCTCCAGGGCCTGGCCCATGATCAGCCGGACCTTGCCGGGCGGAATCTTCGCCTCGGCGAAGGTGCGCTTGGCGGAGCGTTGGTACTCCGGTTCGATGTCGATCGAGGTGAGTACCCCGTCCGGCGCCATCCCGGCCAGCAGGCACAGTCCGCTCACCCCGGCCCCGGTACCGATCTCGACGACCGCCTTGGCCTGAAGCGCCGCGGTCAGGAAGCGCAGTGCGGCGCCGGCGCCGGTGCTCACCGACGGACAGCCGAGGTCGTGGCCGCGTGCGCGGGCGGCCTTGAGGATCTCGCTCTCGGCGTGATCTCCGTCGGTATAGTCGTGCGCCGCGGCTGCGGCGGTGTTCCGCGTTTCCGGCGTCACAAGTAGGCAGGTTAGCGTCGTCGGCGGCGAAATAGACCGGACCGGTCGGTTATCTGGGCAACAGTGCTGTCACGACTATCTGGGCAACAGTGCTGTCACGACGCGCGCGAGCAGGGTTTTTACCGCACGCTGGATAGCCGGGCCGGTCGGCGGATTCTCAGGCTGGTCTCAGCCGACTCTCACCGTGGCCACACCAGGTGGGGACATGATCGGGGCATGGCGTAAGGCGGGACCGTTTCGTCAGTCCGAGTCGGTGAGCGCGATGGTTCGCAGACACCCTCCGGACCCGGGAACACCACGCGCCGGTTCGACGTTTGTCAGGTTCAGAGGGCTGCTGCCAGCCCAGTGGAGGTGCGGACGCGCCGATGCGTACATCAGCGAGTGTGAGCGGAACCGACCAGATCGAGGCCGGTGACGTGACGCTGCCCACGCGGACCGTACCCGCCTCGGTCGGCGACGAGGCGGTCAGCTGGACGCCGCCCTCCTGGGACGAGATCGTCCGCGAACATGCCGACCGGGTCTACCGGCTGGCCTACCGCCTTGCCGGCAACCAGCACGACGCCGAGGACCTCACCCAGGAGACCTTCATCCGGGTATTCCGCTCGCTGTCCTCCTATACGCCGGGCACCTTCGAGGGCTGGTTGCACCGGATCACCACGAACCTGTTCCTGGACATGGCCCGGCGGCGCTCCCGGCTGCGGATGGAGGGCCTGCCCGAGGACACCGACCGGCTGGCCGGCGACGGCCCCAGCCCGGAGCAGGTCTACTCCCAGACCCACCTCGACCCGGACCTTCAGGAAGCACTGGACGAACTGGCTCCCGAGTTCCGCGCGGCCGTCGTACTGTGTGACGTGGAAGGGCTGTCCTACGAGGAGATCGGCGCCACTCTCGGCGTCAAGCTCGGTACCGTGCGCAGCCGTATCCACCGTGGCCGGCAGGCTCTGCGCGCGTCGTTGGAACGACGCCGCGAGATCACCGGCGAGGGTCGAGTTCTGACCGGTCAGCTCGCGGAGGGCTCGGTATGACGCAATCCCACCTCTTCGATGCTCGGCCGGCCTGTGCGCCGGTTGGAGGGCATCGATGAGCGAAACCCGCTCCTGGAACCTGCCCGAGCAACACCTCATGCCGGACGCGGTGGTCGCGTTCGTGGACGGGGAGCTGACCCCGCTCGCCCGTGGTCGCGCGGCCGAGCACATCTCGAAGTGCCCGTTCTGCGCCACCGAGACGCGCACCCAGCGGCAGGCCCGCTCGGCCGTGCGCGATGCCGGTGACCCAGGTACCCCGGCCAGTCTGCTGGCCGCGCTGCGGGCGATCCCGATCGACACCGAACTTCCCGGGGGGCCGGACAACCTCGCGATCGGCCCGGACGGGCAACTCGTCACCATCCAGCGGCCCGACCGGGTGCCCGGTCTCGGCTCCTCGTCGATGATGGGCTCCTCCCGACCGCTGGGCAGCACCGGCCTCGACGGCGGGAGCAGCCTGGGCGGCGGTGGTGGCGTGCTGCGCAGCCGCACCCCCGGCGGGCGGC
>CAJCJE010000354.1 GCA_903970565.1 Candidatus Melainabacteria bacterium
AGCAGATCGACCGGCTCGGCATCGGCGCCGCGCACGCGCCGGGCATACCGACCGTCGACTCGCTGACCGCCGCGCTGCGGCAGGCTCTGCGACCGGAGGTCGCGGCCCGCGCCAGGGCCGTCGCCGCCGAGGTCCGCCCGGACGGGGCCACGGTTGCCGCGCGGCGCCTGATCGCCCTCGACGCGCAGAAACACCGACACTCGGACCCGAGCGCCTGGTCGCTCTGGCCGGAACAGTCACTCGACCGGGTGTAGCTGTCGGTTGCCCGACCGGTTGTTCCAGCGTTGTCGACCGGTTGTTCCAGCGATTGTTCGAGCGGTTGTTCGACCGGTTATTCGACGCCGAGCATCAGGATCGAGGCGAGCTGGTCTCCCGCGTAGCCGCTGAGTTCGACCTCGCGGTGTTCGATCCTGGCGTGCTGGATGAGCGCATCCACCAGGTCGACCGGGGCGCCGTGGCCCGGTAGCAGGGTGACGAGTTCACCGCCGGAGGTCAGCATCCGGTCCAGCAGCCGGCAGGCCGCCGCGATGACCGTCCGTTCGGTCGCCGGGCCCGGTTCGATCAGCACGACCTCGCCGTCGAGCAGGCCGAGCACGTCGTCCGGGTGGCAGCGGCCGACCCAGGTGATCGCCTCCTCGGTGGCCACCGTCAGCTCACCGCGCCGGGTACTCGCCGCCGCCTCGGCCATCGCGACCACGTCGTCCGGGGCGCGGCGGGTGCGCTCGTGCACGGCGAGCGCGGCGAGGCCCTGTACCGGCGCGGCGGTCGGCACCACGAGGACGTCCTGGCCGGCCTGGGCGGCCTGCGCGCGAGCGGCGTCCAGCACGGCGTCGAGGTCCGGTTCGTTGGGCAGCACGGTCACCGAGGCCGCCTGGGTGCCGGCGATCACCGCGACCACGTCGGCGACCTCCGGCGGCCCGGTGTCCGGCAGGGCCAGTACCGAGGCGCCCTCGTTGCGGAACAACTCGACGATGCCCGCGCCCCGCGCCAGCACCACGACGGCCCGGTCCCGCGCGAACCGGCTCGGCGCGGCGACCTGGTCGTCGAAGCGGACCACCGTGATCCGGTGCGGCCGGCCGAGTTCGATCCCGGACTCGATGGCCGCGCCGACGTCGTTGCAGTGCACGTGCACCGCCCAGCGGCCGGCCCCGTCGCCCACCACGGACACGCAGTCGCCGAGCCGCCGCAGCGCCCCGCGCAACTGGTCAGCCGCGGACTCGTCGACGTCGGCCAGCGCGTACATGACCTCGTAGGCGTAGTCGGTGGAACCGGCCTCGCGCGCGGTCGACAGTGCTGCGGCATCGCGCGGCTGCCGGCTGCCGGTCAGCGTCCGGCCCTCGTTCGGTCCCCGCGTCCCGCCGTTGGCCGAGCCGTTCTCGGCGCCATTGACCAGGGCGGCCAGCTCATCGAGCACCAGGACCAGGCCCTGCGCGCCGGCATCCACCACCCCGGCCCTGGCCAGTACGCCCAGCTGCCGGGTCGTGCCGGCCAACTCGGCGCCGGCCACCCGCGCGGCCACCGCGAGCACCTCGACGAGATCACCCTCGGCCGCCCTGGCCGCCACGGCCGCGCGGTGCAGCACGGTGAGCATGGTGCCGGGCGCGGGATCGCTGACCGCCCGGCCGGCCAGTTCGTCGGCCCGGCCCAGTGCCGC
Source organism: Candidatus Melainabacteria bacterium (assembly GCA_903970565.1). GTDB lineage: Bacteria > Actinomycetota > Actinomycetes > Mycobacteriales > Pseudonocardiaceae > CAJCJE01. The sequence goes on from CAJCJE010000354.1 coordinate 1,655, forward strand.
CCGCGCGTCCGCCGCCCCCGCTTCGCCGAAGACCTCGGCCAGGCCGCGCAGCACTTGCGAGAGGATCACCCCGGAGTTGCCGCGCGCCCCGGCCAACGCTCCGCCGGCCAGCGCGGACCAGGCCGCGTCGCGAGCGACGTTGTCCTCGCGGGCCAGCCGGGCAACCGCGTCGGACGCGGCCCACATGGTGGCCAGCAGGTTGGTGCCGGTATCGCGGTCGGCCACCGGGAAGACGTTGATCTCGTCGATGTGTGCCCGGTGCTCCTCAAGGGTGCGCACGCAGGCGGTCGCCCAGTGCCGCACGGCGGCGGCGTCGAGATCGGTCACCGGCATCGGACACCGCCTTTCCGGCTTTCCAGCCGTCGTGCTGAGGGTCGACGCTGGGATCGACGCTGGGGATCGACACTGAAGAACGGGCACCGGTTGGCATCGGGATCGAAACGGGCTGGCACAACCGGCCGACGGGGAGCCGGGCCGGGTTGGCGACCACCGTAGCGGGCCTGGTTTGGAGCCCTCCGGGACGAGGCGTTATCCTTGTCCCAGTTATTGGCGGGGTTTCACGTCCCGAGCCGGTCGCAACGACCGATTGACGTGGGAGACCCAAGCAAACGACCTGAAGGAGTGTTTGACGTGGCTGCCGTTTGCGATGTCTGTGGCAAGGGGCCTGGCTTCGGCATGTCGGTCTCGCACTCCCACCGACGCACCCACCGTCGCTGGAACCCGAACATTCAGACCGTGCACGCGAAGATCGGCATTTCCCAGCGGAAGCGGATGAACGTGTGCACCTCGTGCTTGAAGGCCGGCAAGGTGACTCGCGGCTGATCCAGCCGTCACGAGTTCCTTACCCCAGGGGGCAGGTCCGCTCCACAGGCGGATGAACGGCCCGGACGATGTCATCTCGTCCGGGCCGTTCGCTGTCCGCCGTGTCACGCTGGTCAGCGTGACGAAGGACACTTCAGCCACCGTGATCACGGCGACGCGGAGACAGACCACCGAAACCGGCCTGACCGTGGCGGCGATCAACCGCACAGGTATCGCGGCCTCGGACCCGCGCGTTACGAGTTCCGCACCGCAGCCGGTTTTCGGCTGGGCCTACGGCCTCAGGGCAGCTTCCAGTCCAGCGGTTCGGCGCCCTGCTGCTCCAACAGGGTGTTGACGCGACTGAACGGGCGGGAACCGAAGAAACCGGCGCTGGCCGACATCGGGCTGGGGTGGGCGGACTCGACGGCCGGCACCTTGCCCAGCAGCGGACGCAGATTGCGGGCGTTGCGACCCCAGAGGATCGCGACCATCGGCTCGTCACGGGCGGCGAGCGCGGTGATCGCCTGCTCGGTGATCTCCTCCCAGCCCTTGCCCTGGTGGGAGTTGGGCTTGCCGGGAGCCACCGTCAACGCCCTGTTCAACAACAGCACCCCGCGCTCGGCCCACGGCGAGAGATCACCATTGGTCGGCAGCGGAAAACCGAGGTCTTCGGCGTATTCGTGGAAGATGTTCACCAGGCTCTTGGGCAGCGGCCGGACTTCCGGCGCGACCGAGAAGCTCAACCCGACCGGGTGTCCCGGCGTCGGGTAGGGGTCCTGGCCGACGATCAACACCCGGACCTGGTCGAACGGTTGGTTGAACGCGCGCAACACGTTCTCTCCGGCGGGCAGGTAGCGCCGACCGGCGGCGACCTCGGCGCGCAGGAACTCGCCCATCGCGGTGATTCGATCGGCAACCGGCGCCAGTGCCTGCGCCCAACCGGCTTCGACGATTTCGTTCAGCGGACGTGCGGCCACGGTCGGTAACTCTATTGCCTCCGGCGCGGTGCGAGACCTCCGGGGTCGGCGAAGGGCCGGCGACTGGGCCGAGTTGCCAGTGGGGTCGCGTCAGTCAGTCGAGGCGGCGGAGTTTCGTGCGGTAGACCGCGATACTGGCGACATACGTGGCCACGATGTACTGGAAGGCGTTCTCCGCGACCTGGTAGTTCTCCCGGATTCGCGCCGGCACACCCAGCGCCATCGACCGGGCCGGGATGTGCCCGTTGAACGACACCACGCCGCCGGCGCCGAGCACCGCGCCGTCCTCGACGACCGATCCGTTGAGCAGCACCGAACCCGAGGCGATCAGGCAGCCGTTGCCGACGGTCGCGCCCTCGATGTGCACGTTGTGCCCGATCACGCACTCCGCGCCGATGATCGACGGGTTGAACTCGGTGCAGTGGATCACCGTGCCGTCCTGCACGCTGGTCCGCTCGCCGATCTCGATCCGGCCGTGGTCCCCGCGCAACACCGCCTGCGGCCATACCGAGGCGAACGCGCCGATCCGCACGTCACCGATGACGGTGGCGTCCGGATGAACGTAGGCCTCGGTGTGGATGCTCGGTTCGAACTCACCCAACGCATAGATCGGCACATCGCCTCCAGGATCGTCGCGCTACCAGGTTCAGGGCGCTACCAGTCGTTTGCCGAAACACCGACACTCCGGCTCGTCACGATAGATGCCGAAATTCGGGATCGGCCCGTATCCGCTCGACGTGTACAGGCCGATCGCCTCCAGTTGGAGCGCGCCGGTGGACAACACCATCCTGGTCCGGCCGGCGGCGCGCGCGGTCTGCTCCAGTT
>CAJCJE010000355.1 GCA_903970565.1 Candidatus Melainabacteria bacterium
GGTGTTCGCCGCGCACCGGCAGTCCTCGCCGGGCGGGGCCGGGGTGGTACTGGCCAATCCGGTCCCGGCCGAGTACGAGATGGCGACCGCGCTGCACGATCGGCTGCTCGCCGACGGACTCGCCCTGCTGCGCACCAACAACGTCACCGGCAAGGACGTCACTCCGGTGCTGCTGGAACACTTCCACACCCGAAGCGACGGGGTCAGCCTGACGACCAACGAAGAACTGGTCGCCGCGAACACCGCGCTGGCCGCCGAGGTCGCGGTCGCGCTGAGCAACGGGCCCAGGTAGCGGACGGTGAATGATCGACCGACCGTCATCGTCGTCGGGGACGCCGGGGTCGACGTGCTGGCCAAACACGACGCACCCATCACCCCCGGCGACGACCGGACCGCGTCGGTGCGGATCGAACTCGGTGGGGCCGCTGCCAACACCGCGGCCTGGCTCGCGCACTGCGGCGCCGCGCCGGTGCTCGTCGGCCGGGTCGGCGACGATCCGACCGGTCGGCAGGTTCTGGCCGAGCTGACCTCGGCCGGGGTGCGCTGCGCGCTGACCGTCGACCCGCGAGCACACACCTGCTGCGTCGTGGTGCTCGTGGACGGCCTCGGCCAGCGCAGTATGCTGCCCGATCGCGGTGCCGGGGCCCGGCTACGGCCCGAGGACCTGCCGGCGCAGCTGCTGACGCAGGCTCGGCACCTGCATCTGTCCGGCTACGTCCTGCTGGACGAGCGGTCCCGGCCGGCCGGCGTCGCCATGCTCGCGGCGGCGCGGGCAGCCGGGCTGAGTACCTCGGTCGACCCGCAGTCGGCGGCGCTGCTCATCGACCGGGCCGGTTTCCTCGCCGCGCTGGCCGGCGTGGACCTCCTGCTGCCGAACACTGCCGAACTCGCGGCACTGACCGGTTGCGCCGACCCGGAGTCCGCCCACGAACTGCTGTCGGTGGTCGGCGCGGTCGCGGTCACCAGGGGCGAGTCCGGCGCGGACTGGATCGATCGCACCGGCCACTACACGGCGCCGACGCCGGCCGCGGAATGCGTGGACTCGACCGGCGCGGGCGATGCGTTCGACGCCGCGTTGTTGGCCGCGTGGCTGTCCGGCGCGGACCAGGACACCGCGTTGCGGGCCGGCACCGCGGCCGGGGCCCGGGTGGTGAGCCGGCTCGGCGCGCGCCCGGTGCCGGATCAGCCCTCGATCACCGGGTGATCGCGGCTTTCCAACTCCGGCACGGTCTGGGTTCGGTGGAACGGACTGAACTTCGCCGCCTTGCGCGGCGGCCGGTCGTTGGCGATCAGCACGGCGGCCCACGGCAACGGAATCGATACCGCGATCAGGACCAGCGCCAACCACGGCGTGTTGACGAACACGACGGCCAACACCAGACAGGGAATGCGCAACAGCATCATGATCAGGTACTTGCGTTTGCGCTGAGTGAACTGGTCGTCGTAGGACGGCGCCACTTCGGTGATCAGGACCGGGGTGTCGTCTGTCGGCGAACCCTTCACGACACCACCTCCTCTTTCAGTTCCATCCTCGCACCGCCATCGATCGCTGCCTAGGCCGGGCGGGTTTTCCTTGGCCAGTCATCGGATGGCGGCCCTCACGCGGGCAACCGGTCTCGGGTTGCCCAGGGTCGCGTGCCCAGTGGTCATTCGGTCACGCGGGGCCGACGGCTTGGTCTCGCCGAGTCGTCCGAGAGAATGAGTTCGGGCGATCTTGTTGGCACGAACGAGGAACGGGGCGGAATCGGATGCGCGCGGTGGTGGCCAGGGTCGGTCGGGCGAGCGTGACGGTGCAGGGCGCCGTCGTGGGGGCGATCGACGAACCTGGGCTGCTCGTCCTGCTCGGGGTCGGCGGCGAGGATACGGCAGTCACTGCCAGCACGATGGCGCGCAAGCTGCACGAGTTGCGGATTCTGCGCGACGAACAATCGATTGCAAGCACGGGTGCGCCGATTCTGATCGTCAGCCAGTTCACCTTGTACGGCGATACCAGAAAAGGACGCCGTCCATCGTGGACCGCGGCGGCCCGACCGGAAATCGCCGAACCTCTGGTGAACGCGGTGATCGAACAACTCCGGGAGCGCGGCGCGCGAGTGGCCACCGGACGCTTCGGCGCCATGATGGCGGTGGAAAGCGTGAACGACGGGCCGTTCACCGTTCTCGTCGAGGTGTGAAACCCAGGCATGAACAGACGGCTGCGCGGGTACTCCACGGTGGGTGTGCACGAAGCGAACGACAGAACACGAAGTGTGAGCGAAAACGCCTCGAAAATGGGAACACGGACCTCTCAGCGAAAGCTCAGCTTTGATCGAGCAACCGTTGTGACGGCCATGACGTCATCACGTGAGGAAGTCGGGAACGAAATCGGGAGCGTGCCCGTTTTCCAAGTGTACAGCCTGAACGCGAGGCAACCGGATCTCTCGCCGGCCGAGCGGGAAAGGCGCGCCGCGCAGCGCCGCGCGGGTGTGTGACTTCAGTGCCTGCCTTTGACAGGCCAACCCGCTACAGGGGAGGGAGCATCATGACCGTCCCGCAGACGATCGACCGTGAAGCCCCGGAAATCAGCATGGAGGCGGACCTTGATGCGCAAGGACCCGCCGCCGACCTGGTTCGGGTCTACCTCAACGGTATAGGAAAAACGGCGCTGCTGAACGCGGCGCAAGAGGTTGAACTCGCGAAGCGGATCGAAGCCGGCGTCTTTGCGCAGCACATGCTGGACACCGGGCCCAAACTGCCCCCGAAGCGCCGCGCGGAACTCGCCGCGCTGGTCCGGGACGGCGGGGTGGCCAAGAACCACCTGCTCGAAGCGAACCTGCGCCTGGTCGTCTCGCTCGCCAAGCGCTACACCGGCCGCGGGATGCCGCTGCTCGACCTGATCCAGGAGGGCAACCTCGGCCTGATCCGCGCGGTGGAGAAGTTCGACTACGCCAAGGGCTACAAGTTCTCCACCTACGCGACGTGGTGGATTCGGCAGGCCATCACCAGGGGCATGGCCGACCAGAGCCGCACCATCCGGCTGCCCGTCCACCTGGTCGAACAGGTGAACAAGCTGGCCAGGATCAAGCGCGACCTGCACCAGCAGCTCGGCCGCGAGGCCACGCACGAGGAGCTGGGCCAGGAGGTCGGGCTGACCGCGGAGAAGGTCGCCGACCTGCTCGACCACGCGCGCGACCCGGTGAGCCTGGACATGCCGGTCGGCGCCGAGGAGGACGCCCCGCTCGGTGACTTCATCGAGGACAGCGAGGCGGCCGACGCGGAGAGCGCCGTCATCTCCGGCCTGTTGCAGGACGACCTGCGCCGGGTACTGGCCACGTTGGACGAGCGCGAGCAGGCGGTGATCCGGTTGCGCTACGGCCTTGAGGACGGCCAACCGCGCACGCTGGACCAGATCGGCAAGCTGTTCGGTCTGTCCAGAGAGCGGGTCCGGCAGATCGAACGGGAAGTGATGGGCAAACTGCGTCAGGGCGAGCGGGCCGACCGTCTTCGGGCCTACGCCAGCTGAGTCCGCGCCACGCCAACAGCTCCACGCGCAGGGGTTCACGCGAACAGGGTCAACGCGAGCAGGGTCGATGCGAGCAGGGTCCGAGAGTCCACCTGAGACGCCGCTCCCGGTGAGCGGCGTCTCACTCTTTTGTCGGCGTTGACGTGTGAGCTTACTCACGTCAAGCTGGGAGTAGTCGCCATAACCTCGCGGCTGGTCGGTACCCACTGACCACGACCGCGTGCGACGGGAGGTCGGGCCGGGTCGGGGCCGGCCCGGCCTTCCGGCATCGCCGCCGGATACCGGCCCGATTTCGCGGCCACGCGCCCAGGTACGGTCGGCGGAAGCCCATCATCCGCGCGCAAGGGAGCCCGCGACCCGTGACTGCCTCCACCACAGCAGCGGCCAGCAGTGCCGACCACGCCGCTGACACCAGCGGTCCCACGTTCCAGCACACCGAGGTGCTGCCACTCGGCAAGGACACCCACACCGAATACCGGTTGGTGACCAACGAGGGCGTCCAGGTGGTGCAGGCCGCCGACCGTGAGTTCCTCCAGATCGACCCGGCGGCGCTGACCTTGTTGGCCAAGGAGGCCATCAAGGACATCCAGCACCTGCTGCGGCCGTCCCACCTCGCTCAGCTGCGAACGATCATCGACGACCCGGAAGCCAGCCCGAACGACCGGTTCGTCGCCACCGACCTGCTGCGCAACGCCTGCATCTCGGCCGGCGGCGTGCTGCCCATGTGCCAGGACACCGGTACCGCGATCGTGATCGGCAAGCGCACCGAGTCGGTACTCACCGGCGGCACCGACGAGGCCGCGATCAGCAGGGGCATCTTCGAGGCCTACCAGGAACTCAACCTGCGGTACTCCCAGCTGGCGCCGCTGAACTTCTGGGACGAGCGCAACACCGGCACCAACCTGCCAGCCCAGGTGGAGCTGTACGCAGCGCCCGGCACCGAGCCGTCGTATGAGTTCCTGTTCATGGCCAAGGGCGGCGGCAGCGCCAACAAGACCTTCCTCTACCAGGAGACGAAGGCGCTGCTGAACCCGAGCCGGCTGGCCGGTTTCCTGGACGAGAAGCTGCGCGGGCTCGGCACCGCCGCCTGTCCCCCGTACCACCTGGCGATCGTGGTCGGCGGCACCTCGGCGGAGTTCAACCTCAAGGTCGCCAAGCTCGCCTCGGCCCGCTACCTGGACAACCTGCCCACCGAGGGTTCTCCGCTGGGCCATGCCATCCGGGACGTCGACCTGGAGGCCCAGGTCCTGGAGATGACCCGCCAGTTCGGCATCGGCGCCCAGTTCGGCGGCAAGTACTTCTGCCACGACGTGCGCGTGATCCGGCTGCCCCGGCACGGCGCGTCCTGCCCGGTCGGCATCGCGGTGTCCTGCTCGGCGGACCGGCAGGCCAAGGCGAAGATCACGCCGAAGGGCGTGTTCATCGAGCAGCTGGAACGCGATCCGGCCCGGTTCCTGCCGGAGGTCACCGACGAGCACCTCTCCGACGAGGTCGTGCGGATCGACCTGAACCGGCCGATGGCCGAGATCCGCGCCACCCTGGCCGAACTGCCGGTGAAGACCCGGCTGTCGCTGTCCGGGCCGCTGGTGGTGGCGCGGGACATCGCGCACGCCAAGATCAAGGAGCGGCTGGACGCCGGCGAACCGATGCCGGAGTACCTGCGCAACCACCCGGTCTACTACGCGGGCCCGGCGAAAACCCCCGAGGGATACGCCTCCGGTTCGTTCGGCCCGACCACGGCCGGCCGGATGGACTCCTACGTCGCCCAGTTCCAGCAGGCCGGTGGCTCCCTGGTGATGCTGGCCAAGGGCAACCGGTCCGCACAGGTCACCGAGGCCTGCCAGGCCAACGGCGGCTTCTACCTCGGCTCGATCGGCGGCCCGGCCGCGCGGCTGGCCCAGGACTGCATCCGCAGGGTGGACGTACTGGAGTATCCGGAACTGGGCATGGAAGCGGTGTGGAAGATCGAGGTCGAGGACTTCCCCGCGTTCGTGGTCGTCGACGACAAGGGCAACGACTTCTTCGCCGGTACCTCGGCGCCGACCCTCAACATCGCCTTCCGCCGCTGACGCACGCCGGTCCCTCGCGCCGGCTCACAACACAGGGGCAGCAAGCTGGGCCGACCGCCGCACAGGTCGGCCCAGCTTGCGCAACCGGCCGGGTTCTCCTACGGCCAAGCGGTTCCGCTCTCCCCGTCGGGGATCAGTGCTTGACGGTTTCCTGGAACACCAGGGTCCGGCTGCCCAGCGGCGCGCTCAGGGTCGCCGTCACCGGCACCACCCGCACGATCATCGGACACACCCGGCCGGCTCCGGCCGAGGAGTTGATCACCAGGCCGATCACGACCTGGGTCGAGGACTGACCGAGCACCTGCGCGTCGACCGTCTGACAGCCGGACTGCTCGGCGTGGAAGATGACGATCCGGCCGCCCTCGGCCGTCTGCACGGCGGTCGGCGCTTCGGTCGACATCCCGGTCTCGCTGATCTGACCGGCCGGCACCTGCGTGTACGGCGGCAGCGGCACCATCGTGCCCTGGCCCGGCGCCGACGTGCCCGAGCCGGGCGCCGACGTCACCGGCACCCCGGCGTTGGGCGGCGGGGCCGGCGGTGCGCTCGTCGGGCCGGTCGAACTGCCCGGCGCGGTGCTGGTGGCCGGCGCGGTGGACGCGGTCGACCCGCTGCTGCCCGACGCGGCCTCCGGCCCGCAGGCCGCGACGGCCAGCGTCAGCGCCGCCATCCCGACCAACGCGGCAACCGTCCGCGCCCCACCGCGCGTCCGATTCCCGCGCCCGTTGGACTTGCGAGTCGGCCGGTGGGCTTCCCCTGCCGCAATCGTGTTCCCGGTCAGCATGTTCTCGCCTCCTGCCGATGAGTTGCGCTGACGATGAGTCACGTTCTCAGCCACGTTCGATCGCCGCCTGCATGATCACGTTCCGGCTCCCGAGCGGCTGGTTCAGGCCGACCGTCAGCTGTTTGTTGCCCAGATTCTCGGCGCAGGGCTTGGTGCTGGCCGGTTGAATCTGTAGCAACCGGATGGTCACCTGGGTACTGGTCTGCGCGGTCACCTGTGCGCTGACCGTCTGGCAGGACCCCTGTTCGGCGAAGAACCCGAGCGTGCTGCCATTGCCGATGGTCCACACCAGACGCGGATAGCCGGCCGGCAGTGAACTGGCGTCCACCCGCGATCCGGCGACCGGCTCGGACCCGGCTGGCAGATGCACGCTGGGCAGGTCCGGCGCCCCCGGTCCGGGGGCGGCCCGAGTAGACCCGGTCACGGTCGCGGCCGGCTGGTCGGTCGCGGCACCGCCCGCACCGACATGCCCCGCGCAGCCGGCGGCGAGCACCAACAGCGCTCCCGTGCCGAGCATGGTTCCAAGGCGTCTCATGACTGAAGGACGGATCGCGGCCCGGATCTGGTTGCATCGCCGTCGACGTTGACGCCCGGTGTGCGCGGGGACACGCACACCGGCGTCGGGGTCACCGCTGCTCGGCGACGACCGTCTCCAGACGGTCCAGGGTGGCCTCGATACCCCTGCGGTTGCGCTCCGGGAAACCGAGCAGCACGAACACCACGCCCGCCTTGGCCGTCGAGTAGTCGAAGGTCTCGGTGACCTCGGTGGTCTGCTCGTCCAGTGGACGCAGCTCCCACCGCCAGCGATGGCCGCCGGGATGCCGCCAGGCGATCAGCCGGTTCTCCTCGAACTCGACGACCGTGTTGGTGATCTTGTAGGAGGCACCGAGCTTCATGCTCATGCCGAACGTGTCACCCAGACGCAGCCGGGTCGGTGCCGCTGCGTGCGCGGCCCTGACCGAGCCGGAACCGTCGATAACGGGGTGCTTGGCCGGATCGGCGAGCAGATCGAAGATCCGCTCCGCCGGTGCGTGCACGACCTTGGTGATCGAGACCTTCTTACTCACGCGTGCACTCTATGCCGGCAGCCAACCGTTTCGCACCAGGTACAACCGCGCCGAGAATGCCGGGCAGGTCGGCGACCGAGTCGAGCACGTGGGTCGCCCCGGCGGCGGTCAGTTCGGCTCGGCTGCCCGCCCCGGTGAGCACCCCGGCCACCACCGACGCGCCGGCCCGCAGCCCGCTGAGCATGTCCGAGGGCGTGTCGCCAAGCACCGCCACCCGCCGCACGTCCGTGGTCCGCGTACGCAGCACGGCCGCGAGCACCAGGTCCGGGTAGGGTCGGCCGCGACCGGCGTCGGCCGGGGTCAGCGCGACATCGGCCAGCTCCGTCCACCCGAGCGCGGCCAGGATCGCGTCCTGGGTGTCCCGGCCGAATCCGGTGACGAACGCGACCCTGGTTCCGGCCGCGCGCAGCCCGGTGATCGTCTCCCGCGCACCGGGAATCGGCACGCACCGTCCATCGTGGACCAAGCTCGCGTACCGCGCCTCGAAGGCCGCATTGGCCCGCTGGGCGCGTTGTTCGTCCCCGTCGAGCAGCGCGCGGAAGACCACGATCTTCGACTGGCCCATAGTTTCGTTGACATAGGCCAGCATCCGCTCGAACTCCGGCGAGTCCGGCTCGACGCCGATCTCGGTGACGGCCGCGGTGAAGGCGTCGACGACCAGGCCGTCGTCGGCGACCGTGGTGCCGGCCATGTCCAGTACCACCAACTCGACATCGGTCACGGTTGCAGCTCCTCAAGGGTGGCTTCGGCGATGGCGGGCGAGCAGGTCATACCCCGCCCGCCGGGTCCGGTGATCAGCACGACGCCGTCCGCGACCCGTTGGCGCAGCACGACATGTCCGGTGTCGGTGCGTTCGGCGTAGACCCCGGCCCAGCGGCGCTGCACCCTGGGCAGCGGTCGGCCGAGCAGTGCCTCGGCGACGGTGACCAGGTGCTGGTAGGGGTCCTCATGCAGATCGAACGGGAACGGTTCGGCGTAACCGTGGGTGTCACCGATGGTCAGGCCGCCGTCCAGCCGCTGCACCAGCAGCAGCTGCATGGCATGGGCCTCGGCGATCGGCGCCCGAGGACTGCCCGCCCTGAGCTGGTCCAGGGCGCTGCCCTGGTAGGCCGGGTAGTAGCGCAGGCTGTCGCCGTCGGCGATCGAGGTGGTCAGCGGCTCGTCCAGCGGTTCGGTCTGCATCATCTGCAACCGGACCCGGCGCAGTGGCAGGTCGGCCGCGAGTTCCCGGGCCAGGCCGGAGAGCGTCGCGCCGGGGCAGAGCAACACCAGATCGCCGGTATGCCGCGCACCGTGGTCATCCCGCACGCCGGCCCGGTCGGCCTCCCGAGCCTCCCGACCGGGCAGCCACTCGTAGCGGCCCGACTCGGCCAGCCTCGCCCGCAGCGCCGGCAGGACGACCCGAGACTCCACGGCACCGTCGAGCGCGCAGTGCAGCGCACCGAGCAGTTCACCGCGCAGCGCCGGATTCAGCGCCCTGGCCTCGTCGGCCGAGCACAGCGCGAACCCCCGCCGGCCCGCGTCGTCCCGGTCGAGTACCTGCCGCGCGACGGCGAGTTCGGCCGCGCCGCGCAGCACGGTCAACGATCCGTTGGCCCGGAAGCCGACGCCCGGTACCTCGGCGGCGATCTCGGCCCACAGCTCGCGGGCCCGCAACGCGGTCTCCAGTTCGATGCCCGGTGCCCGGCCGCCGACCCAGACCAGGCCGAAGTTGCGCACCGACGCGGCACGGGCCTCCAGCTCCCGTTCCAGGTGCACCACCTGATGGCCCCGGCGCACCGCCCACCAGGCGTGCATGGTGCCCAGCACGCCGCCACCCACGATCACGATCCGCATGAACGCCACCTTCGTCTTCCGATCCCGGACTACCCATGACTCTGCCCGCGCACCGGACCGAACAGCAGAATTGGACCAGATGAGTTACCAATCTGTTATTTTTGGTGGACGTCTACTCGAACACCGAGCCACAGATTCCGGTGACGCCGAGCTGCCGGTCTGCCGGACTACGGACTTTCCGCAGGTTGAGCGCTCTCGCTGACCAGCCGGGTGGCGAAACTGAAGCGATCACCCCGATACAGCGACCGCACCCGCTCGATCGGCCGGTCGGCGTGGTCGTAGGAGATGCGATTCAGCAGCAGCATCGGCAGCGCCGGGTTGGTGCCGATCAGCAGGGCCTCACGGGGAGTGGCCAACACCGTCTCCAGCCGCTCCTCGGCCGCCGCGAACTCGACCCCGCGCTGCTCGCGGAGAAAGGCATACAACGAGGTCGACGGGTCGAAACCGGCCAGGAGGTCCGGGAACTTCTCGACCGGCAGATAGCAGGACTCCAGCCCGACCCGCTCACCGTCGGCGGTGATCACCCGCTCCAGATGCAGCACGGTCGCGCCCACCTCGATGCCGAGATCACCCGCCAACCCGGCATCGGCCGACACCTGTTCGGTGCTGATCAGACTCCGGCCGGGCAGGACGCCGTGGCTGCGCATCCCCTCCGCGTAGCTGGCGATGGACAACCGCTGCACCAGCTTCGGCGGCGAGACGAAGGTGCCGCTGCCCTGCCGGCGGACCAGCCGCCCCTCCAGAACGAGTTCGCCGACCGCCTGGCGCAGCGTGAGCCGGGAGACCCCGAACCGCTCCGCCAACTCCCGCTCGGCCGGCAGCATCGCGCCGACGCCGAGTTCGTCGAGCAGATCGAGAAGCCCGACCTTGACCGCGTAGTAACGCGGCACCCGGCCATGTTCCGGTATCCCAGCCCGCACCGGCCCATCGGCCCGAAACGGTGGCAGGTCCCCGGCGGTCATCCCGTCACCCTACGGGCCGGGCAGCGGTCACCGACCGGGACGCACCGCGCCGAAGGTCGCGACGGCCGCCACGCACGGGTCCGGCCGGCGCCTGTTCACGGGTTCGGCCGGCCGCTGCTCACGGGTCCGGCCGACCGATCGAGCGCAGCCGGCGCGGCCCGGTGTCCGAATGCGACGGAGGCGCACCAAGCACGATCGCCGCGCTGCTGACCGCCGCCCCGGTCGGCGCGGCGAGCACCGGATCGAGCACGAGGGTGCGCACCTCCGGCAGGTCCTCGGCAATCGCGTTGACCCGCAACACCAACTCCGCCAACGCATCCTGGTCCACCGGCTCGCTGCCCCGGTAGCCGGCCAACAACGGCGCCGCCCTCGGTGCTCGCAACAGGCCGGCCGCGTCCGCGTCGGTGAGCGGCACCGCCCGATAGGCTCGGTCGCCGAGCAGATCGCTGACGATCCCGGAGAGCCCGAAGGACACCAGCGAACCGAACGAGGGATCGTCCTGTAGGCCGATCACGCAGGAGGTGCCGCGCGGCACCATCCGCTGCACGATCATCTCGCTCTCGCCCTCGGTCTGGCCGGATGCCGCGCACAGCGCCCGGAACGCG
>CAJCJE010000356.1 GCA_903970565.1 Candidatus Melainabacteria bacterium
AACCCGCCGGCCCCGCCGTTGCCACCGTTGGCGGTGCCGAACCCGCCAGTTCCGCCAGCGCCGCCGACACCGAACAGCCCGGCGGCCCCGCCGTTACCACCGTTGGGGTTGGGGAGACCGCCGGACCCGCCGGCCCCGCCGTTACCGTATAACCACCCACCAGCCTGACCGTTTGCCCCGGTCCCCGGTGCCCCGTTGGCGCCGTTGCCGATCAGCAAGCGCCCGGTCAGCGCCAGGCTGGGCTGATTGATTATGCCGAGCAAATCCTGCTGCACAGTCGCCGCCTGATTGGCGGCCTCCGCACTGCTATATGATCCCGCACCCGCGGTCAACGCCTGCACAAACTGGTCATGAAACGCCGCTGCCTGCGCACTGGCTGCCTGATAGCCCTGACCGTGGGTGGAGAACATCGCCGCAATCGCCGCCGACACCTCATCCCCGGCCGCGGCCAACACCTCTGTGGTCTGGGTCGCCGCGGCCGCGTTAGCCGCTCGGATCGTCGAACCCAGACCGGCCAAATCCGTTGCTACCGAACCCAGGACCTCCGGTGCCGCCAACACAAACGACATCTCAAACCTCCAAACGACAACCTGACTGGCGCCCGACCGTCACCGATGCCCCCGGTGGGGGCACTTAGGAATGCCAATTAGGAATTGAGTGTCACGCCGTTCGGTCGCGCAGGGATGAGTAGTTCACTACCTGCTTTTGTGCCAGTGCTGTATGACTTGGAAGAGCCGCGTAAATCGTCGCAATTAAGCCCCAGCTCTAGCTAATATGCCGAGCGCGACGTTCAAAGCCGGGTACCAACTGATATTCGTGTTGGCAACCGATAGCGGCGGCACCGTTTAGCAGGCTGAGGCGAGACGTTTGTGCTGGCTAAGCTGTATGAGCTTGACCAATTCTCAGGGTTGAGAGCACACACTCTCCGAACAGCGCGGCGGATGCCCAGGCCGTAAGAGACGAAGGACTCGACAGGAGTCCGTGCGCCGCGTCCAGGGGCACGAAGAGGCCCGGGTCCACTCTTGAAGCGGGACCTTGAGTCGCGTGGGGCTGCCTAATTCGGTTAGAACGCGGCTTCGTCGAGTTCCATGATGTCGTTGTCCAGCGTCTCGATCACCTCGCGGGTGGCAGTGAGGTGCGGCAAGAAGTTCTTCGCGAAGAACGAGGCGACCGCAACCTTGCCTTCGTAGAAGGAACGCTCCGCGCCGGTGGCGCCCGCGTCGAGTGCCTCCACGGCCACCGCCGCCTGACGCTGCAACAACCAGCCGATGAGCAGGTCGCCGACGCTCATCAGGAAGCGCACCGAACCCAGGCCCACCTTGTACAAGCTGCTGACATCCTCCTGCGAGGCCATCAGGTATCCGGTCAGCGTGGCCGCCATCGCCTGCACGTCGGCCAGGGCCGTGGCGAGCAGCGCGCGTTCTGTCTTGAGCCGGCCGTTGCCGGTCTTGGCGTCGACGAACTCCTGGACCTGACCCGACACGTAGGCCAGCGCCTCACCCTTGTCGCGGACGATCTTGCGGAAGAAGAAGTCCTGCGCCTGGATGGCGGTGGTGCCTTCGTACAGGGAGTCGATCTTGGCGTCCCGGATGTACTGCTCGATCGGGTAGTCCTGCAGGAAGCCGGACCCGCCGAACGTCTGCAGGCTCTCGGTGAGCTTCGCGTAAGCCTGCTCGGAGCCGACACCCTTGACTACCGGCAGCATCAGGTCGTTGACCTTGACGGCGAGCTCGGCGTCCACGTCGTGCAACGCCTTGGCGATCGGCGCGTCCTGGAACGTCGTGGTGTACAGGTACAACGCCCGTAGACCCTCGGCATAGGCCTTCTGGGTCATCAGCGATCGGCGCACGTCGGGGTGATGGGTGATCGTCACCCGCGGTGCGGTCTTGTCGGTCATCTGGGTCAGGTCGGCGCCCTGAACCCGGGACTTGGCGTATTCCAGCGCGTTCAGGTATCCGGTCGACAGGGTGGCGATCGCCTTCGTGCCGACCATCATCCGCGCGCTCTCGATGACCTCGAACATTTGCGCGATGCCGTTGTGCACCTCGCCTACCAGCCAACCCTTCGCGGGCACGTCGTGCTGGCCGAGTGACAGCTCGCAGGTCGCGGAGACCTTCAGGCCCATCTTGTGCTCGACGTTGGTGACGAATACGCCGTTACGCTCGCCGAGCTCGCCGGTCTCGAAGTCGAACAGGAACTTGGGTACGAAGAACAGCGACAGACCCTTGGTACCGGGGCCTGCTCCCTCCGGGCGGGCCAGCACCAGGTGGATGATGTTCTCGTAGAGGTCGCCGGAGTCGGCGGAGGTGATGAACCGCTTGACCCCGTCGATGTGCCAGGAGCCGTCGTCCTGCTGGATGGCCTTGGTCCGGCCTGCGCCGACGTCAGAGCCGGCGTCCGGCTCGGTGAGCACCATGGTCGAGCCCCAACCGCGCTCGGCGGCCAGCACTGCCCACTTCTTCTGCTCTTCAGTGGCCAGGTTGTAGAAGATCTGGGAGAAACCCGCGCCCCCGGCGTACATCCACACCGCGGGGTTGGCGCCGAGCAGGTGCTCGTGCAGGGCCCACAGCATGGCCTTGGGCATCGGCATGCCGCCGAGCTCTTCGTCCAGGCCGACCTTGTCCCAGCCGGCCTCGATGACCGCGTGCACCGACTGCTTGAACGAGTCGGGGAGCTTCACTGAGTGTGTCTCGGGGTCGAACACGGGCGGATTGCGGTCACCCTCGACGAACGACGCGGCCACGGGACCCTCGGCCAGCCGGCTCATTTCGGTGAGCATTTCGCGGGCCGTGTCGGCATCCAGGTCGGCGTAGTCGCCTTCGCCGAATGCCTTGCCGATGCCCAACACCTCGAACAGGTTGAACACCTGGTCGCGAACGTTGCTCTTGTAGTGGCTCACTGGTTCCTCCTCGATGAGAACGCCACCTGTGGTTGGGTACTTGGACTAAGTTACCCACCAGTAACACGGCTAAACTATACCCGTCGGTAACCGGGCGCAAGCGAC
>CAJCJE010000357.1 GCA_903970565.1 Candidatus Melainabacteria bacterium
TGAACGCCTGCTGCATGATCCGCCGATGGCGCAGGTGTTCGGCGCCGTCCAGCAGCATCAGCCCGCGCTCGAAGAACGGGCCGATGAAGAACTGCCAGCCGAGACCGTTGACGAACGCCTTGTCGCGGTTGGCCAGCGCGACCCCGCAGGCGTCCGGACCGAGCAGGTTCACCATCGTGATGCCGAAGGCCCCGTACCAGGACACCGGGCCGTATCGCTCGTACCGCGCACGCAGCGAGACCAGGGGATCGCGCAGGTAGTCGAAGGTGTGGCCGATCCACGGCAGACCGTAGGCGCCGGGAATGGCCCGCAACCGGCTGGTGGCCGCCGGGGCCGGTAGTGCTCTGCTCATGATCAGCCTCCGACAGAACTGACATGGTCCCCTGTCAACTTCTCTCCTACGTTAATCCGACAGGGCGTTCTGTCAAGATGGGGAGGTGGGCTCACCTACTCGTCCCTATCGGGGCGTCAGCGCGACCGAGCGCACCGCCCGCCGCCGGGCCGACCTGCTGGCGGCCGGGCTGGACGTGCTGGGCACCCTCGGCTGGGAGCAGGCCACCATGACCGCGATCTGCGCGCGGGCCAAGCTCACCGAGCGCTATTTCTACGAGAGCTTCGCCGGCCGCGACGAACTGCTGGTCGCCGTCTTCGAACAGGTCGCCGAGGAGATCCGGCACACCGTCACCGCCGCTCTTGCCGCCGCGCCGCCGGAGCCGATGGCCACCGCGCGGGCGGCCATCTCGGCGTTTGTGGATCTGCTCACCGACGATCCGCGCAAGGGCCGGGTGGCCATTGTCGAATCGGCCGCGACCGCGCTGCTGCGACAGCGCCGCCACCAGATCCTCGGCGAGTTCGCCGAGTTGATCGTCACCCAGTCGCACACCCTCTTCGGGCCGGCCGCGCTGCCCGCGCCGCGCGACCGGATCACCGCGCTGCTGTTCGTCGGTGGCCTGACCGAACTGCTCACCGCCTGGCTGGCCGGGGAACTCGACGCGACCCGCGAGGAGATCACCGAGACCTCGGCGACCCAGTTCGTTCGCGGTGCGATTCGCTGAGAGGTCCACAGTGGACCAAAGGTTGACTAGAGCCAGCCGAGTCGGTCGCCAAGGGCCGTGCCCATCCGCCGCGCGGCGGCATCGGTGGACGCCTTGCCGACGACGCGGTCCAGCACCGAGGCCCATTCCAGAATGATGGTGGCCACGGTCTCGGCCTCCAGCTCGTGCTCGTTGTCGTAGGAGGTGCGCAGCAGCGAACTGTGCACCGTGGCCGGTGCCATGCCCGGCAACAACTCCTCGATGACCTGGCTCTGCTGTTCCTCGCCCCGATGTCCGGCGATCATGTGGCCGATCTCGTGCAACACGATGTGGTCCTGGTGGGACTTACTGGTGTGCTGCTGGTAGAGGATGTAGTCGGCGGTCTCGGTGGCGATCCAGACGCCGAACGGGCCGGGAACCGGAATCGGGTGCTGGAGCAGACGAATCGGTCTGCCGCGCGCCGCGCCGAGCCGCTGGCACAGCTCGATCACGTCCAACGGCGGACGAATGTCCAGTTCGTTCAGCAGGCGGCGGCATCGCCTGCGTAGCTCCCGTTCCCGCACTCGCGCACCTCGCTCGTCCCGCAGCGCGGCCCCGACCCGACCTGCCGGGTCCGGGCCCGTGCTCGCGTCAGCGTAGCGGTTCCGGACCGGTGTCGAAGCCGATCCGCTCAACTGGTGGACGGGCTGGTGAGATCGACCGGACCGGCTGGCAGTCAAGGCTTCCAGCCGTCTGACTGTCCGGATAGGATTGACTACTGACCGCTCGCGATCCAGTTGCCGTGGAAGCCGTTGGGCACCCGGTTGGGCAGGTGGATGGCCGCGACGGTGTCCAGCGTGCCGGCATCGAGCAGCATCAGGTCGCTGCGCTCGGTCGACGGGTGGTAGACGAATCCCATCAGCACGCCGTCGTCCTCGGCCGCGTCCGGGCCGTTGGGCACGAAGACCACCTCGCCGGGGGCGGAGTTCGGTCCGAAGGACCGGCGGATGGTCCGGCCGGTGAGCAGATCGTGCTTGATCACCGATTCGGTGGCGTCGAGCCTGCCCGGCGAGCCGGCCTCGACCGTGTAGCCGTAGCGGTGCCGGCGGCCCAGCAGCCGCTCGTCGAAGCGCGGGAACTCCTGCGGGCGGTCGTCGATCCGGTCGGTGAGTACCTTGCCGGCGTGGAGATCCACCGTCCAGCGGTCCAGGGTGACCGGGCTCTCGAACGGTCCGCTCCGGTCGGCGTCGAAGGTCCGCTCGTGCCGCACCACGTCCAGCACGAGCTGGTCGCCGTCGTCGTAGGCATTGAGCGGGTGGTAGACGTAGCAGGGTTCGATGTCGAACCAGCGGACGTCCCGGGAGGTGCCCGCGCGCGGCATCACGCCGATCCTGGCCTGATACTTCGGGTTCCAGCGGTAGGGCATCGCGCCGTTGGGCCTTGCCTGCGCGCCGGCCCGCGCGAGCAGCGGGTTGGGCACCTTCACCCGGCCTATCAGTCCGCCGAGCACCAGCCTGGCCGGGGCGCGCAGGGCGGCCGGAACCTGGGCCCGCACCACCTTGTCCACGTCGAAGGTGACCGGCAGATCGTAGAAGACCACGTACTTCTCGGTCAGCGAGAAGTCGTGCATCATCGGGCTGCCGGTCACCGCGATGTCCACGGTCCGCTTGGCGCGTCCGTCCGGGCCGATCACCGAGTACTGCACCTGCCTGCCCCGGCCCCAGGAGTAGGACACCGCGTGCAGGTCACCGGTTTCCGGGTCTCGCTTCGGATGCGCGGTGTAGCCGCCGGTGATCGTGCCGTCGAAATCACACGGCCCGATGGTGTCCAGGTCCTCCGACAGTTCGTAGTTGACAATGCCGCTCTCCACCAGCGCCAGCGTTTTCCCGGCATGGCCGATGATGTTCGTGTTCGGCCCGGTGTCGGCCCAGCCGGCCTGCGGCTTGCGCGGTGCCGGGATCTCGCCCCGGGCCTTGGCCAGGGGGCGGGAGCGCACCCACCGGTTGCGGTACCACTCGGCCCGGCCGTCCCGGATTCGCACGCCGTGCACCATCCCGTCGCCGGTGAACCAGTGGTAGGCGGCCGGGTCGATCTCCTCGTACGGATTGGGGCCATTGCGCAGGTAGCGACCGTCGAGGTGGGCCGGAATGTGTCCGGTGACCGGTAGCTCGGTGACGGTGTACTCGTGGTCGAGCGGGGCGAAATTGCCTTCGAGATAGGGATTTTCCATGATCGCCGTCCTGTCCGTTGCGGAGTTCCGGCCGGCCGGCGCCGGTGCGGATAACTTTGTTATTTCCAGGTATAACAAAGTTATGGCACGATGGCAACCATGACGAGGAAGCCGACCGCGCGGCGCTCAGCTCGTTCGAGCCGCTCGGAAGCCGTGGCATCGGACGAGGAAGCCGCCGCCCCGGATTCGGCGGTGCGCCCGGAGTCCACCGGTGCCCAGGACACCCGGACGCGGCTGCTGGCCGGCGCGCTGCGCCTGCTCGGCGCCGACGGGCCGGAGGCGCTCCAGGTTCGCCGGATCGCCGCCGAGGTCGGCAGCTCCACGATGACCGTGTACACCCATTTCGGCAGCATGGACGAGCTGCGCAACGCGGTCATCACGGAGGGTCTGGTCCGGTTCGGTGCGGTGCTGAGCGCGTCGGGCAACACCGATGACCCGATCGCCGACCTGTTCGTGCAGGGCGCGGCCTACCGGCGGTTCGCGCTGGAGAACACGCACCTGTACCGGATGATGTTCGGCGTCTCCACCCCGAAGAGCAATCAGAAGACCTTCCTCGACCTGACCGTCGAGAACTCGCCGACCGCGCTGCCGGAAGGGCAGACCGCCTTCGGCATCCTGGCCGAGGTCACCGCGCGGGCCGCGCAACAGGGCCGCATCACCTCGGCGGACACCGTCGCCCTCGCGGCGCAGATCTGGAGCGCGATCCACGGCTACGTCCTGCTGGAGATCGCCGGTTTCTACGGCAGCGAGGGCAACGGCATCGGCGGGGTGCTTCTCCCGCTCACCATCAGTCTGCTGGTCGGCTCCGGCGGCAACCGGGACGCCGTCGAACGGTCCATGCAGACCGCGATTGCCCGCATCACCGCGCAGTCCGACACCGAATGACACCCCGGCGCCGCGCGACCAGGCTGACCCGAGCGCGCCGGCTGACCCGAGCGCGCCGACCCGCGAGTACTGGCCGCCGCGCAAGTACTGGCCGCCGCGCGGATCAGCTCGCCGGCCGCCACTGTTCGGCGAGCACGGACAGCACGGCGATGTCGTAGTCGATTCCGCGGTAACGGTAGGACTTGCGCAGCACACCCTCCCTGCGCATACCCAGCCGCTCGGCAACCGCGATGCTGCGGGTGTTCTCGGTCCAGGTCCGCCATTCCACCCGCGTCATCCCGCGCACCCCGAACGCCCAGTCGACCAGCACCCGGCCCGCAGTGGTCATCAGCCCCCGGCCCTGCGCGTCCGCGCCGAGCCAGCACCCGATCTCGCAGGTGCGCTGCGCGCTGTCGAAGAGGCGGAACAGCACCGCGCCGAGCAGTTCCTCGGCGGCCCAGATCCCGAAGATCCGGCCTCCGTCGACGGCCTGCTTGTCGGCGTAACCCTGGAGCCAGGCAGCGGCCGACCCGGTGTCGGTGATCGCGTCGAACCAGGGCAGCCAGGGCGTCAGATGCGCCCGGTTGCGCTCGACGTGTTCGGCGAACACCTCGGCCTGCCAGGGTTCGAGACCACCCAGCCGCACGCCGTCACCGAGAGGGAACCCGAGCACCGCTGACCTCCGCTGGCCACGACTTAGGTAACAGAACCGACGCAACGACGGTCCGTTGTGGACCGCGACGGTTCGGATTGGCTATCCGGCGACGGAACGCAGTCGCCGGAGCACCTCCTCGGCTCCGAGCGCGACGGTGATCGCGTGCAGGTCCGGGCTGCGGGTCGAACCGGTCAGCGCGATCCGGATCAGCTGGGAGGCTTCCCGGATCGAGCCGGGGTAACCCTCCGGGTTCTTCTTGTACTCCTTGGCGTTCGCGGCAAAACCGTGCTTCGCGGCCAGTTCCCGGATCTGGTTGAACCACTCCGGCTGGTCGTCGAGCTGCTGGTATCCGGCGGCGAAGTCGGCGAGGAAGTCGGTGATCACGCCGGCCGGCAGGCTCAGCGAGGCGAGCCGTTCGTCGTCCGGACCGGACAGCGGGGTGAACAGGTCGGCGAAGAAGAAGCCGTACGCCGGCCGGAAGTCCGACCACTTGCGCAGGTCCTTGCGCGGATTGTCGACCCCCTCGCGCTCGACGGCCAGCGCGCGCAGCGCGAGTTCGCGTTCGGTGTCGAGGACCGGCACGAGTTCGGCGTCGAATTCCGTTGCCCAGGAACGCATCGCGGTGAGAATGTCCGCGCCGGGCAGGGTGGCGATGAGGTCGGCGCTGATGTCCTCCAACTTGACCAGGTCGACCAACGGCCCGGCCACGCCGCACTTGTCCAGGTCGATCGCGGTGGTCAGGGCCTGCGCCAGCGGCAGTTCGCCGAGCGAGCCGTTGGCCAGTCCGCGCAGGTAGTAGAGCACCGCGTCAGCCGGGTAACCGGCCGAGATGTAGAAGTCGACGCTGGCTTCCGGGTCCTTGCGCTTGGAGAGTTTGCGCTTGCCACCAGAGATCTGCTTCATCAGCGGCGCGATATGCGCGTAGGTGATCGGCTCGAACTCCAGCGCTTCGAACAGTTGCAGGTGCAGCGGCACCGACGAGAGCCACTCCTCGGACCTGATCACCAGGTTCACCCGCATCAGGTGGTCGTCGACGGCGTGCGCGAAGTGGTAGGTGGGCAGCCGGGGCGAGGTGTCCGAGGACTTCAGGATGACCACGTCGTTGCGGTTGGCCTCGTGTTCGAGCCGGCCCCGGATCGCATCGACGTAACTGATTCGCTGGGTGGTGATCTCCGGTGCGCGGAAGCGGACCACGTACGGGGCGCCCGCGTCCAGTTTGGCCTGCACGTCGGACGGGTCGGCGTCGCGCCAGATCGCCCAGCGCGAGTAGTAGCCGGTGGGGATCTTCGCGGCCTGCTGGCGGGCGGTGATGTCGGCCAGTTCCTCTTTGGTGGCGAAGCACGGGTACGCCCTGTCCTGCCGCATCAACTCGCGCACGTAGCTCGCGTAGATCTCGGCCCGCGCCGACTGGTGGTAGGGGCCGTAGTCGCCGTGGCCCTGCTGCTCGTCCGGCTGGATGCGGAAGTACTCGAACGCCCGGCCGAACTGCTCAAGGGCGCCCTCCACCTCGCGAGCGGTGTCGGTGTCCTCCACGCGCAGCACGTACACGCCGCCGGAGTGGGTGGCCACGTCCTTGTCGATCATCGCGGTGTAGACGGCGCCGATGTGCAGGAAGCCGGTGGGCGACGGGCCGAACCGGGTGACCCTGGCGCCCTCGGGCAGCGTCCTGGCCGGAAACCGGGCTTCCCAGTGCCGGGGCTCGGGCAGGTCGGCGGGGAACAAGGCGTCGATCACGGCACGGTCCAGCATCGGCTTTTCGGTCTCCATCGCTTGTCTGCCCTGGCAACGTCTGTCCAGTCAACCCGACGATCCGGGTGCGGCGGCTGCCGGTCAAGACTACCAATCACGGCTTTTCGCAGACCGTCGCCGGTTGCCGGCCGACCGAGCCAGACGATTCGCCACGTGCGGAGATCCACCGAAAACGGGTATGGCCGCGACGAGATACTCGTCGCGGCCATACCCGTCGTCCCCGCGTTCGGCGGTGCGTGAGGACGAAGCGGGCCGCCGAAGAGAGTCCTCCCCGG
>CAJCJE010000358.1 GCA_903970565.1 Candidatus Melainabacteria bacterium
CCGTCGATGCCCGAGGTCATGCTGATCATCGGTCGCACCGCGCCGACCGCGAACTGCGTGTTGTCCGGGTCGACGCCGGTGCCCAGCACGGTGACGGTGACGGTGACAGCGACGCCGGAACCATTGGCCAGCGGCCAGATCCGGGATGCGTCGATCAGGTTCCGCGCCCACGGCGCGCCGTTGGGGTAGACGCCCTGGGCGTGTACACAGGCGCCGTCCGCGAGCGCGGTGGCCGCCGGCAGCACCACCCCGGACGCCGTGAGTACCCCACCGTCGCGGTCAACCCGACCACACGCCCCCAGCTCCGCATACCCCGAATCCTACTGGCCGGCAACGGATTCGGTAACGACCGGCGCACCTTCTCCGCGCGACACGAGCCGGAGCCGGACCTTGTCCGCGTATCGCGGGAGGTCCGGCTCCGGTTCGAGTTCGGCGTGCGGGGTGTCAGTTCACGGTTGGGCGTTGTTCGGGAACTGAGACGAGACTAGCGAAGGCTGGCCGTTCGGGTCACGCTGTCGCCGGGATACCAGTCGGAGCCGCTGGCCAGGTAGGTCGCGGTGAAGCCGTTGCCGCCGGTCGGGCCGGAGACCGAGTCCTCGACCACGCCGTTGTCGTCCTCAAGTGGGAAGGAGGTGTCCGAGCCGAGCGTGGCCGCGCTGCCGTTGGCATCACAACTGGTGAAGCTCACCTTGCCGAAGTCGGGCGAGGAGGAGATGTAGCCGTCGACGTCGGTGTCCTCCTGAATCCATTCGGCGGTGGAGGCCGGCCCGTTGAAGGAGTAGCTCTTGGACTTGCTGACGCCGGTGCTGTTGTCGGTCAGCTTCATCGTCCAGGTCGAGCCGGAGCCCTTGGTCACGCTCGCGCTGATCGAGTTGCCGGGCTTCACCGTCATGCTGAAGTCTTCCTCGGGCAGCTCGTTGCTGGGCGTGATCACTTCCCACCACGCGTTGTAGCTGGCGCCACCATCGTAGTTGGCGGTGGTCCCGGTCTGGATCAGGTACTCGTCGGAGTAGCCGTCGATGCCGACCCAGGTCGAGGAGTAACCGCTGGCATCGCTCTTGACCTGCGGCACGGTCCACGAGCCGGACACGCTGCTGTAGGTGGCACCCTGCTGGACGTAGCCGGACCAGTTGCTCGCGCCGGAGGCCGCCGCGGCGGCCTTGGCGTGGCCGTGGCTGAATAACTGCCCCACGTGGCTCGGCTGCGCCGAGGCGCTCGCGGCGCCGGCGACCAGGGTGCCGACGACGACGGCCGCGACCGCGGTGCCGGCCAAGGCCTTACGCGCGAAACGGTGCATTGTCATTTCCCTCATTCCGTGTACTGCTTTTGCAGGGGGAGAATGAGGAAAACCATAAGGCGCCATACGCCCCGCGCCTTACCGACTAAAGTCGGGTGCGCATCGTACTTTAGTACTGTATTTATTCACAGGTGAGCACGCCCATAACCCGTTAATTTTGCGACGAGGTTAAGGAAATTCACTCTTGTTAACGGATAACCGCACCCGGAAATCCGGTTCACCGCACCTCAGGAGGCGATCACCTTGCCGGGATTGAGAATATTGTACGGATCGAGCGCCGACTTGACCGCGCGGTGCATGTCCAGCACCGCCGGGCTCAGTTCGCGCACCATGCCATCTCGTTTGAGCAGACCGACACCGTGTTCACCGCTGATCGTACCGCCGAGTGCGATGGCGTCGCCGATGATCTCGTCGAACGCGGCCAGCGCGCGGGTCCGCGCGCCTTCGTCGCCGGCCGGAGTGATCAGCAGTGGATGGAGATTGCCGTCACCGGCGTGTGCGATGTTCGCGATGAGAGTGTCGTGCCGGGTCGCGGTCGCGTCAATTCTGGCCAACATTTCCGGCACCGCCGCTTTCGGTACGCAGACGTCCTCGGTCAATACCGGACCCAGTCGTTCCAACGCGGGATATGCCAGTCTCCGCGCGGCGAACAACAAGTCCGCTTCGGCCTGATCCGTCGATTGTGCCGCCCAGGTGGCATCGGACCGCTGGAAACAGTCCAACATGGTCGCCGCTTCCTGTTCGCCGGCGAGGCCGGGCGCATCGGTCCGGCCCAACAGGACGATGTTGGCGTCCGTGGACAGTCCCATGTTCTTCCAGGCGTCGACGGCGGCCAGGCAGTGCCGGTCGATGAGTTCCAACGCGGACGGTACGACGCCGCTGGCGCTGATCGCGGCGACCGCGCGGCCGGCATCGAACGGCGAGTCGAAGTAGCCCGCCACGGTGCGCTCCGGGCCTGCCTTGGGTCGCAGCTTCACCGTGATCTCGGTGATCACGCCCAGCGTCCCCTCCGAACCGACCATCAGGCCGGCCAGGTCGAAGCCGACCACGCCCTTTGCGGTGCGCCGGCCGAGCCGGACCAGTTCGCCGGTGCCGGTGACCACCTGGAGGCCCAGGACGTAGTCGCGCGTCACGCCGTATTTCACGCAGCACAGGCCGCCGGCGTTGGTCGCCACGTTCCCGCCGATCGTCGACCACGGCGCGCTGGCCGGATCGGGCGGGTACCACAGGTCCCGTGCCGCGCAGGCCGCCCGCAGGTCGTCGTTGACCACGCCCGGTCCGACCACGGCCAGCCGCTCGACCGCGTTGATCTCCCGGATGTCGGCGAGGTGTTCGGTGGAGAGCACCACGCCATCGGCGATGGCGTTGGCGCCGCCGGACAGGCCGGTCCCGGCGCCTCTGGTCACCACCGGTACGCGATGCCGGATGCAGGCACGCACGACGGTCCGCACCTCTTCGGCGTCACGCGGCCGGACCACCAGCAGCGGCATCCCGTGGGCGGCCCATTCGGCCTCGTCGTGCAGATAACCGGCCATCGAGTCCGCCTCGGCGACGACCCGGTCTGCCGGGAGTTCACGGCGCAGGTCCTCCACGATCATCGCGCCCGCGCCGTTCACAGGTCACCGAGAAAGGCCAGCATGGCCGCGTTGAAGGCATCGGGCTGGTCGATGTTGGCCGCGTGTCCGCAGTCCTCCAGCACCACCGCCCAGCCCGACCGGTTGTCCCGCACGGCCGCCTCGGCATGTTCGCATGGCCAGACCTGGCTGTCCCGGGCGCCGACCATCAGCACCGGCACCTCGGTTCTGGCGATCACGTCGCGCCAGTCCTGCTGGGCGTGGTCGCGCAGCAGCGGCAGGGTCTCCGGACGCGGGGTGGGCAGCCCGGCTTCCGGCCCCAGCCGCGCCAACAACCGGCCCACCGCCTCGGAGGAGCGGTCCAGCGCACGGCCCCGGCCGGTGTCCGGCACTCCGTCGGCGAACAGGGTGCCGGCGTTGCCGTCGTCGAATCCGTAGAAGCCGTAGGGCCAGTCGACGCCGTTGCGCATCCTGGGCGTCTGGTCGACGCTGACCACCCCGCGAACCCGATCGGTGCCGAACAGGTCCAGGCAGGCCCAGATCGTGCTGGCACCCATCGAACCGCCGACCAGCACGACCTCGGTCAGATCGAGGCCGACGAGCACGTCGTGCAGGTCCTTGCCGTGCCGGGCCATTCGCTGGCCGAACCAGGGCGCGTCCGACCTGCCGTGCGAGCGCCGATCGAGGCTCACCGCCCGGTACCCGGCCGAGACCAGCGCGTCGGTCTGGAACACCCAGGTCGACGCGGGCGCGCTGTAGCCGGCGATCAGCACCACGGCCGGTCCCTCGCCCGCCTCACCGACCTCCAGCGAAATCCCGTCGCTCGTCGACACCGCTGTCATGGCACCCTCTTCGCCCGCCGGACACGGCCCGGCGCCGCGCAGCACCATCTGAACACGACCGGGCGAGGGCTGCCACGGCTGCCCCGTCGGCTCCCCCCGCAACGGCGTGCCGGTGTCACGGGTGACGGAGCAGCAGATCGGTGACGAACCGGGCCGCGTCGATGGTGCCGACCCCGGTCGCCTGGTCGTAGCCGACGGTGGCCGGGAAACCGGTGGACCCCTCGCTCGGATCGGCGGTGTCGCCGGCCGTCACGTCCACGATGCCCTTCGCATGGTGCGCGGAGAGCCGGCTCCCGGCTGGTAGGCCCCCTCCTTGGCTCGGTATCGGCGGCATCGTGCGGGTAACTTGATTGCCGGTGTCGGTGTGGCGCCGATCGCCGAGGCCCGGCCGGCCGCGGCCCGCACTGATCGAGAGCGCGGACCGCGTCGATGCCGGTCGCGGCGCGGATCTCAGCGCGGAGGTGGACGATGCTCCCCCAACAGCTCATCGACCGGCTCGCCGGCCGGTTGACCGGCAGCGGACCAGCGGTCACCACGGTCGCACCGTTCACCGGCGATCCACTGGCCACGCTGGCCCAGTCCACCGCCGAGG
>CAJCJE010000359.1 GCA_903970565.1 Candidatus Melainabacteria bacterium
TTGCACTCGAAGTGCCCTCTCGGACTGGATGTTTGTTGCCTAGACAACAGCGATCATCCCAGCTCAGAGGGCACTTTCCTGTCTACGACACTCGGCAGCCAGGCAATCAGTCGGTGGATCGAGGCTAAGGAGGTCAAGCAGAACACCCTCAAGGACCCAGACCAGTCCGACGGGGACGTGAAGTTCCTGTCCCTGGACGACTACCTGTTCTGGCGCGATGTCGGCCTGCGGGGCCGTCTGCCGGACGGCTCGGAGGACCCCGGATGGCGAGGCGGCCGGTTCGCCGCGCGCAACCTCGCGTTCGCCGAACTGCTGGTCACCACAGGCATGCGCCTGGAGGAGGCGTCCGTGCAACTGGTGGCCGAACTGCCCGCTCCCAAGGCAGGCGAGAAGTCAGCGAAGTACCGGGTGGCCGCGAAGACCGCGAAGTACAAGCGAGGCCGGTTCATCCGGGTGCCGCACCGGGTACTGGGCCTGGTGAAGGACTACGTGGACGTGGAACGCGCCAACATCGTCGCCGAGGCCGCCACGGCTGGACGCTACGACGGCACCGACGCTTTAAAGGCGGTGGCCCGCACCCGCACCGGACTTGAGGTGGACGAGGGCGACGGCCCTGCCAGGGTGGCATTCGACGACCTGGAACCCCGTCAGCGGGCGAGGTTGTTCCACGAGGGACGGTGGGGCCAGGAGCCGGTGCTGTTGTGGCTGAGCAAGTCCGGCCAGCCGTGGTCGGCCCGCGACATCGAGGAGACCTTCCAGGCGGCGGCGAAGCGCTGCCAGAGGTTCGGCCGGGCCGACCTGCACGTGTCGCCGCACACCCTGCGGCACACCTTCGCAGTACACCAGCTCACACACCTGATCAAGGTCCAGTTCGGCAGCATCGTGACGGCCCGTCATGAGCGGGATCGGGTGGGTTGGTCGCAGTACGCGCGGATGCTGGCTGACCCACTGGACACGCTACGCCGAGCACTTGGCCACAAGCACGTGTCCTCGACATTCATCTATCTGACCAATGTGGACGAAGCCCAATGGCTGACCGACGAGGCCGTCGCCGCGTGGTCTGACGACCTCTCGTCCACACCCGACACTGGAGGCACCCCATGACACTGATCGCGTTCTCCGAGGTGGGAACCCTGTCTGCTGAGGCCGAATTCCACGGTGAAAGCCAAGTGTTCCCGTTCAACTCGTGGCCGCTTCCTGGCCTGACCCGCCAGATTGCGGCGATCTTCGCCAACGCTGTCGCCTCCGATGGCTGGGTGACGAGCAAGTCTGCCGCAGGTGCCCTCTACTACGCCGCTCGCAGGCTCGTCGACCACCTCGCTTCCTCGGCACCCGATTCAGAGTCAGTGCGTGTTGGCTCCCTGACCCCCATTCACCTCGATGAGTTCGACGGCGTCCTCAACGAGCGCTTCCCCGACAGTAACAACGGGCACTCGACTCTGCGCCTGTGTGTCCGGATGCTGCGGGAAGCCGATGCGCGTTCCGAGGAGGGGCGGGACGACGAGGCTGATGCCGGGGAACCTGTGCCGTCGCTGTCCTTTGCCACGCTAAGCCCGGAAACGCGGAGCAGAGTGCGCTGGATCTCCCGGTTTGACGTTCCTGACACCACGCCCTTGGACGCGTTCTCGCCGAGCACCGCGCAGAAGTTGCGGGATGCGGCGGACAAGGACATCGACGCGGTCATCCGCCGCATCACCGTGGAAGGCGCTCGTCTGGTCGCCCAGGGCCAGCGGCCGGACCCTGTTCCCAGAGTCGCGGTGGCCGAAAGCGACGTCACCTGGCTGATCCACGCCGAAGGTCCCCTGTCGAAGAAAGAGGCCAACAAACGCTTCTTCCATCAGGACCATTTCAAGATCACCGACTTGAACCAGTACGTGTTCCCCACCGATCGCGATCTTGTGCCGTTCCTGGTCCGCATCGGGCTGGACACCGGCATCCCGATCGAGTGCCTTAAGGCCCTGCCGGCGGACTGCCTGCGAAACGCCGATAAAGGAAGGGTGACCATCCGGTACTTGAAACGCCGGGGGAAGCCCTACCGTTGGAAGTCCAAGGTGGTCCGTGACGGGCACCCCATGTCACCCGGCGGCCTGATCCGTACCGTGCTGACGCTGACCCGCCGGGCTCGGGAACTGACCGGATCCCAACGGCTCTGGGTCGGGCTCGCCAACTGGAGCGAGTTGAAGGATCTAACTTTCACACCTACGACTGCTGTTCGCCGCTTTGTCCGCGAGCACGACCTGAGCGACAGCGACGCCACCTCGCAGGGGGGCGAGCCGCCGTTGTTGGCCCTGGAACTGCGGCGGCTGCGCAAGACTCACAAGGTCGAGCGCATTCGCGCCACTCGGGGCCGGGTGCGGGACTGGGCCGACGACCACAGCGTCCGAGTCGCGGTCAACCACTACGGGAAGGTGCCGGAGCTGCGCGGTGAGCACGAGGCCGCCATCGAGGCAGCGTTGGCCGAGGCGCTCGCCGTGGCCGACGGGGATACCCCGTCCGCTGAAGCTGCGGGACGCGTACCAGTAGACGAGCAACCGCAGGATGACGAGCAACCCACCCGAGTGGAGCCGGGCGTGACATCGGTGCCTGGGGTGGACCTGTGGGTGGCGACCTGTAGTGACCCCTACGACTCCCCGCACGGCCGAAAAGGACAGTTGTGCCCGGTGGCGTTCTTCGGGTGCCTGCGTTGCGTGAACGCCACGGTCCACCTGGGCAAGCTGCCGGCCATCATCCAGTACCTCAATCACCTGGTCGACCAACGCGAGCGGATGGGCGCTGAGGACTGGGCCGCTGTGCACCGCGACAGCCACAACCGGATCGTCACTCATATCCTGCCGATGTTCTCCGAGGTCGACATCGCCAAGGCCCGCGCGGTGGCCGAGTCCACCCGCCGCCTGGTGTTCCTGCCGCCGGACCTGTCGGGGATGGAGGTCGCATGAACGCCGTCGAGCCAAGCGGCACCATCGCGCTTCAGTCGGCGTTGGTCCTTCCCGAGAGGCTGGAGTCGGCTCACTTCCCCGAGGATCACCGCGTCCTCGCAGGATGGCCGCGCAGGATGGGGACGGTCGGTCCTGATCCGTTGTTCGGCGAGTTGTGCTGGGACCTCACCGTCGGCATCGCGACTCCCAACCTTCATTCCTCCGACAGAGTTGTGGACTTCAACCGTGTCGCGGGAGCTGTTCGGCGGATCACCGCGATGGAGTTCGTCGCAGCACGCCTGTGCAAGCGAGAAGCGTCGGTGGCCCTGATGTACCCCTCCGGTGCTCTCCAGCAACTGACTCGTCTCAACAGGTTCAACCAATTCCTGGATTCGGAGCACGCCGGTTGTAGCTATGCAGAGGTGGACCAGGCGATGCTGGATGACTACCTCCGCTGGATGCGCCAAGGCGTTGCAGGACAGCGTCGACCCAACGCCAGGTCGCTCTCAGGCTACATCCGGATGCTCAAGGTTCTGTGGCTTTATCGTGACTGGCTGACCCACGACGCGTTGACGTTCGAGCCGTGGGGAAGAAGATCCGCATTCAGCGTTGCTGGCGCGGTCGACCCTGACGAGAACTCCACTGAGAGGATCCCCGAGCCGGTCATCGCGGCCCTGTTGCGCTGGGCGCTGTTCTACGTCTACACAGCCGCTGATGACATTCTCGCCGCACGGAAGGAGCGGGAGAGCCTCCAATCGCGACAGCTGACCGGCAAGCGAGGTGAGTCGATGAAACTCTTGCAAGAGTTCATTGCCCGACGTCGGGCCGATGGGCGGGGATTGCCCGAGCGTCGGAATGACTCCGGCAAAGGCGGTCCTTCATCGGAGCAACGGGACACACGGCTGGGCGGGCGACTCAATATCAAGCTCTTGGCCAAGCTGGCAGGATTCCACGACTGGGTGATCTATAGGAACCCTCATTTCCTGGACACCGTCGAGGAGGCAGTCAGGGAAATCGGGTTCGAGCCGGGAGGCTTTGACACCCTGGCCACGGTCTGCCCCAACACTGGTGTGCCGTGGAGAGGACCGTTCGATGCCCAGCGGGTTGAGGTGGAGTCGAATAACCTGCTCGCCGCCTGCTACATCGTGATCGCGCACCTGACAGGCGCTCGGGACTCCGAGTTGCAGGGCTTGGAACGCGGCTGCCACTTCACCGAGCCGACCAACGATGGCATGGTCGTGCGGCACAAGATCCGCGGCTGGGTGTTCAAGAAAAGGGGCGGCAGGCGCGTGCCCGCAGTGTGGGTCGCGCTGGCCGAGGTCGCGCGCGCAGTAGAAGTCTTGGAAAGCCTCACAGACAACCCGACACTCATCACCAAAGTGAATCGGGGCGCCACCGCAGCCCCTGCCAGTGACATCACAGACATCATCAATGCCTTCGCGGCCCATGTGAACACAATTGCCGACCGGACCGGCCTGCCGCCCATACCCCCGGTAGCCTTCGAAAGCGTCGACGGCAAGACCACCACCCAAGCCTGGTCGTTCACCACCAGGCAGTTCCGGCGCACGCTTGCCTGGCACATCGCGCGGCAGCCGTTCGGCTTGGTCGCCGGTACGCAGCAGTACCAGCAGGCGTCTGTGGCGATCTTCGAGGGCTACGCGGGAACCAGCGAGTCGGGTTTCCGTGCAGAGGTGGAGAAAGAACGCGCCGAGGCGCAACTCGACGACATCATCGAGCGCTACGAGGACGACTTGCACGGCAGGCCGTTCACCGGCGGGGCGGCGGCGCGGCTGAAGGCCGACTTCGCCAGCGTCCGCGCTGAACTGGGAGACTTCCCCGGAAGGCGTGCCGACCGGTCACGGGTAAGGGAAATGCTGAGGGGCCTGTCGCGCACCTACCGGGTCGGTGTGCTGGCCGACTGCGCGTTCGACGAGGCCAACCCTGACAAGGCGGTGTGCGTCTCGGAGAGCAACAAGGCGCGTAAGGCCAAGCTGGTCCTGCCGATCCTGGACGCCTGTCAGCCCGCGAACTGTGCCAACGCGTGCCAGACCAACAAGCACAT
>CAJCJE010000360.1 GCA_903970565.1 Candidatus Melainabacteria bacterium
CGCGACGGCCGGCGCCGGCCGGGGTTCCGGCCAGAACCGCCGGTGTTCGAAGGCGTAGGTGGGCAGCGACACCGTTGCGGCGCCGGGGAAAACCCGGTGCCAGTCGAGGTCGATCCCGCGTATCCGCGCGTCGGCCAGGGCGGCGAGAAAACCGGACTGGCCGCCGACGCCGCGCCGGAGGGTGCCGGTGACGGCTGCTCTGGCCCCGACCGCCCGCGCGGTCTCCTCGACCGAGGGCAGCAGCGTCGGGTGCGGGCTGATCTCGACGAAGGCGTCGATGCCGCCGGCCAGCGCCGTGCGGACGGCCTGTTGGAACCGCACCGGGTCGCGGGTGTTGCGCCACCAGTAGGCGGCGTCCATCGTCTCGGTACCCAGCAGGTCACCGGTGACCGTGGAGTACACCGGAATCGACGATGCGCTCGGTGCCACGTCGGCGAGGATGGCGCGCAGTTCGTCGTGGAAGCCGTCGATCTGGGCGGAATGCGCCGCGATGCCGATCCCCTTGATCCGCCGGCAGTCCACGCCCTGTTCGGTGAGTTCGGCGGCGAGTTCCTCCAGCGCGCTCAGCGGACCGGAGACCGTGGTGGCCTGCGGGCTGTTGTCCGAGGCGATGGCCAGCCGCGCGCCCCACGGCTCGATCCGCCGGGCCACCTCCTCGACGGGCAGCGACACCGCCAACATGCCGCCCTTGCCGGCCAGGGTCTGCCACAGCCGGCTGCGGGTGGCCACGATCCGCGCGCCGTCGCGCAGGCTCAGGCCGCCGGCCACGCAGGCGGCGGCGATCTCGCCCTGGGAGTGGCCGACCACGGCCGCCGGGGTCAGGCCGTAGGACTGCCAGACCGCGGCGAGCGAGACCATCATCGCCCACAGCGCGGGCTGCACCACGTCGATCCGGTCGAATCCCGGCGCGTCCGGCTTGCCGCACAACACGTCCAGCACCGGCCAGTCCACGAACTCCGCCAACACGGCCGCGCACTCTCGTAGCCGGGCGGCGAAGACCTCGCTGGTGGCCAGCAGTTCGGCGGCCATCCCGACCCACTGCGAACCCTGGCCGGGGAAGACGAACATGATCCGCCCGGTGGCGTGGGCCGTCCCGGTCAGCACGCTGTCCGAGGCGCGCCCCCGCGCCAGGTCGGCGAGTCCGGCGAGCAGTTCCGCCCGGTCGGTGGCCAGCACCGCGGCCCGGTGCCCGAATCCGGTTCGACGGGTGGCCAGGGTCGCGGCCACGTCGGTGAGATCCAGGTCCGGGTGGCCGAGCAGGTGCCGGCGCAGCCGCGTCGCCTGGGCCCGACGCGCGGACTCGGTCTTCGCCGAGATCAGGTACGGCACCCGAACCGGGCCGACCGGCGCTGTCTCGACCGTCTCAACCGTCTCGTCCGAGGCCGGCGGTTCGGGGCTTTCCTCGATGATGGCGTGCGCGTTGGTACCGCTGATGCCGAAGGAGGAGACGGCGGCGCGGCGCGGTTGGTCGGTGCGGGGCCAGGGCTGCGCCTCGGTGAGCAGTTCCACCGCGCCCGCGCTCCAGTCGACCTTGCTGGAGGGCGCGCTCACGTGCAGCGTCCTGGGCAGCAGTTCGTGGCGCAGGGCCTGGACCATCTTGATCACGCCGGCCACGCCGGCGGCGGCCTGGGTGTGCCCGAGGTTGGACTTGATCGAGCCCAGCCGCAGCGGCCGGTCGCCGTCCCGGTGCCGGCCGTAGGTCGCCAGCAGGGCCTGCGCCTCGATCGGATCGCCGAGGGTGGTCCCGGTGCCGTGCGCCTCCACCACGTCGACGCTCTCCGGGCTCAGCCGGGCACTGGCCAGGGCCTGGCGGATCACCCGCTGCTGGGACAGGCCGTTGGGCGCGGTCAGGCCGTTGCTGGCCCCATCGGAGTTCACCGCGCTGCCACGCACCAGCGCCAGCACCGGGTGCCCGTTGCGCCGGGCGTCGGACAGCCGTTCCAGAACCACCATGCCCACGCCCTCGGCGAAACCGGTGCCGTCGGCGTCGTCGGAGAAGGACTTGCTCCGACCGTCCGGCGCCAGTCCGCGCTGTTTGGTGAAGGACACGAACAGTCCGGGATTGGTCAGCACGGTGACCCCGCCGGCCAGCGCCAGCGAACACTCGCCGGAGCGCAGGCTCTGCCCGGCCAGGTGCAGGGTGACCAGTGAGGAGGAGCACGCGGTGTCCACGGTGACCGAGGGCCCTTCCAGGCCCAGCACGTAGGAGACCCGACCGGAGAGCACACTGCCCGCGTTGCCGGTGCCCAGATGCGCCTCGGCCCGCTCGTCGCCGAGGATCAGCGGGGCGTACTCGTGGTACATCATGCCGGCGAAGACGCCGGTTCGGCTCTCCCGCAACGAGGTCGGGTCGACACCGGCACTCTCGACCGCCTCCCACGCGCACTCCAGCACCAACCGCTGCTGCGGGTCCATCGCCAGGGCCTCGGCCGGCGAGATGCCGAAGAAGGGCGCGTCGAAATCCGCCGCGTCGTAGAGGAAACCGCCCTCGGTGGAGTAGGTGGTGCCAGGGTGGTCCGGGTCCGGGTGGTACAGGTTCTCCAGGTCCCAGCCACGGTCGGCGGGGAAGGCCGAGATGGCGTCCCGGCCCTCGGCGACCAGCTCCCACAGGGCCTCGGGATCGTTGACCCCGCCGGGAAAGCGACAGGCCATGCCGATGATCGCGATCGGTTCCCGCTGGGCCGACTCGTACTCCCCCAGCCGTTCGTTCGCCTTGTCCAGGTCGGCGACGACCCGCTTGAGGTAGTACCGAAGCCGCTCGTCATCCGGCATTGACCGGCCCTCCTTGTCCGCTCTGGTCCGCGCGGGTCACTGGTCCTGTCCGTATCGCTTGCCGAGCAGCTCGAACATCTCGTCGTCGGAGATCTCGG
>CAJCJE010000361.1 GCA_903970565.1 Candidatus Melainabacteria bacterium
GTCAACGGCAGCACCACGATCTCGGCCACCAAGTCCAGCATGACCCTCGGGCCCGGCAGCCTCGCGGCAAACCTGGACGTGGACACCAACGACTTCACCGCGAACCTGGTGCTGCCGAACGCGACCGGCTCCTTCACCGAACTGGGTTTCGTGCCGGTCACCGCGACCACCGAGTTCATCCAGGACGGTCAGACCACCGGGTCGACCAGCAACGGCGCCATCGCCAGTTCCTCGAAGATCACCATCAGGCTGGTGAACGTGACGGTCGGCGGTATCGGCGTGCCGGTCGGCAATTTCTGCCAGACCAAACCGGTCACCATCAATATGACGTCGGGGCCCGACTTCAACATACTGACCGGTGGCGACATCTCCGGCACGTACACGATTCCCGACTTCAACAACTGCGGCCTCGCCGGCCTGGCGATCAACGCCATCATTCCCGGCTCGGGCAACACCATTGCCCTCACCCTCGGCACTCCGACGGTCACCCTCCCGTCCTCCTGATCTCCCACCCCTCCTGATCTCCCGCCCAGCCTGACGACGTCCCCGTACTTGTCAACGGACGCAGCGAAAACGCGGCCGGTGCCCACCGATTCGGTGCGCACCTGCCGTGTTCTGCCGGGTCGGGGACGTTCGTGTCCCAACCGGCCGCAGGTCAGGATGCCGCCGGTTGCGCGGTGATCTCCGTCATCGTCGAGCCGTCCACCCGCTGTTGCGCGAGTTCTCGCAGCCGGGAGGCGCGCAACACCAGTTCCAGCGCGAAACGCTCGTCCGGATCGTCAAGCCGGGCACCGAAGGCCTTTTCCAGTTGCCGCATACGGTAACGCACGGTCTGTGGATGCACGCTGAGCGCTTCGGCGATCTCCGCCGCGCTGCCCCTGGTGCGCAGCCACGCGCCCAGCGTCTCCAGCAGCCGGGCGCGCTGTTTGCTGGTCAGTCCGGCCAGCGCGGCCAGTTGTCGCCTGCCGACCTGGTCGATCAGCGCGGTGTCCGACAGCAGCCACACCGTCGGCAGATGCTCCTCACAGCGGATGATCCTGCCGGCGCCGAACACCCCGAGTACGGCCAGGTTCAGCGCCTGGCGCGCCCAACGCAGCGAATCGGCGGCCTGCCGCAACACCACGGTGACCCCGATCGCCAGCCGCTCGCCCGGCAGCGCGGTCTCCAGGGAGCGACAGCGCGCGGCGGTCATCTGGCCGGGTACCAACAGATACGGTTCGGTACCACGCGGATCGAGCAGGATGTCCCCGTCCAGCAACGGCGTGGCCACGGCCGCGCCGGAGGTCACCGCGATCATGGTCACCTCGGTGGGCATCGACCAGCGGGCCAGCGCGGCCAGTTCGCCGAAGGCACCCTCCGACACCGAGGCACCCTCCACTATCTGGTGCAGCAGGCGGGTCCGCCATTCCGCGACCGCTTCCGCCGACCGGGTCCGCGCCTCGGTGTGACCGGCCAGCGACAGCGAGGCCAGATCGTCGAGATAGCCGAACAGCGCGTCCGCCAACTGCGACATGGTGGTCGAGGAAAGGCTGGTGCGACGGCCGACCTTCATGATTCGCTGCCAGGCGACCCGCCCGCCGACCCGATACGCGGCCTGCAAGGTGTCCAGGCTGCGGCCCTCGCGTTCCTCGTTCTGGCCCAGTTTTCGGCAGACGTCATCACGGTGTTCCCGTGGCATGGTCGGATCGGCCAACTGGTCCACGAATGCGGTGATCGCCATTCCGACGCCGACTCGCAGGGCCTGCCCGTAGGGGCCGTCGATCGGACGCGCGTACTCCGGGATGGTGCGTCTGATCTCCGCGATGATCTCCTCGGCGAGGCTGTCGAGTTCAGGCCGCAGAACGGCGGCCAACTGCCGGGGTATCGCGGACGGCGGCTCGGCCACCCCATTCGGCTCGAGCGCGTGGGTCATCGAACATCTCTCCTCCCCCACCCGGCGTTGCGCACCCGCTGCCCGCGCCACTGGCCGTCGGTGCCCGCGAGGTGTGTGTTTCGCCCCAGACGAACAGCTACTCGGTAACGTTCAACTCCCGGTCACAGCCGCTGGAATCCAGTGATGTTCCGGCTCCTTGCGGGCACCGACACCTGAGCTGGTTCGTCTGCGGACGCGCATCCCGGTGGCGCTGTGCCGGCCGATCGGTACGAATATCGGCCGCCGGTGATGTAGGACACATCGGCAGATTAGCGCTGGCGTGTCGGAAAACCAGCGGCCGAATGGATATTTCTCCGGTCCTCGACACGTAATTGTGCACTGAATCGGATAAGAACGAGCGGCTGAAACTACCTAATCCGCCGAACGGCTGATTCGTCGTTGAGCAGAATGCGACCGACCTCGTTCCAGGCCCTGCTCCCTGCCCACGAGATATGAGCGGGGAGCAGGAACCTTCGGGCACAGGTGTTGCGCGATCGGACAACGGGCGCGCCTGCTACCGGCCCGTTCCGGGATTCGGGTTTCCGAGGTCGCGCCAGGCCGGTTCGGTCGGACCGGATTCGGTCAGGACAGGGTGCCGAGATCCGCGTCGCGCAGTTGCTCGGCAGAGACCTCCGCCGCCTTGTCCACCAGCGCGCCGAGAGCGTCGCCGTCGTCCCAGGAGTTCACGTTCAGTGCCGCCCGGACCCGACCCTCGGCCAGCCAGAACGCGATGAACTCGCGGCTGGCCAGGTCACCCCGGACAACCAGCTCGTCATGCTCGGGATCGGCCAGTCCCCGGTATTCCAGGCCGAGGTCGTACTGGTCGGAGAAGAAGTACGGGGACGCGGTGTAGGGCTGCTCGTCGCCGAGCAGGGCCCCCGCGACATGCGTGCCCTGGTCCTTGGCGTTGGCCCAGTGCTCGACCCGGACCGGGTGGGCGTAGCGGGGGTGGGCGTGCGAGGCGATGTCGCCCGCGGCGTAGATCAGCGGGTCCGAGGTGCGCAGCGCGGCATCCACCGCGACGCCGCCGTCCGGCGCGATGCTCAGCCCGGCCTCCTTGGCCAGCGTGACATCGGGTGCCGCGCCGACCGCGACCACCACCACGTCCGCGACCAGTTCGGTGCCGTCGTCCAACCCGACCACCTCGGTGCCGTCGGCCTGGCTGGTGAATGCGCTGACACCGACGCCGAGGCGCCAGGTCACGCCGTGGTCGGCGTGCAGGTCACGGAAGACCTCGCCGACCGTGGTGCCGAGCACCCGCAGCAGCGGCAGCGATGCCGGTTCGACCACGGTCACCTGCGCGTCGTGATGGCGCGCGGCGGCGGCGACCTCACAGCCGATCCAGCCGGCGCCGATGACCACCACCCGCGCCCCGGCGGCCAACTTCGGGCGCAGCGCGTTGGCGTCGTCCAGGGTGCGGAGGGTGAGCAGCGCGGGCGCGTCGCCGCCGGGCACCGACAGGTGCCGCGACTTCGAGCCGGTGGCCAGCAACAACCGGTCGTAGTGGTGGGCGTTGCCGTCGGAATCCACCACGATCTGCTCGTCGGGACGCAGCTGGGTGATCCGGCTCGACGTGCGCAGCTCGATGTCGTGTTCGGGGTAATAGCCCTCTTCGTGCACCCAGTCCGGGTGCTCGGCGTCGCCGAGCAGGATGCCCTTGGACAGGGCAGGCAATTCGTAGGGTCGATAGCGATCCTGACCGAACAGCGTAACTTTTCCGGCAAAGCCCCGCTCACGGACGGCGGCGGCGGCAGAGGCGCCGGCCAGGCCCGAACCAACAATGATGACCTGTCGCGGGTCGGTCATGCTACATCCTCACAATCGCGAAGATCGGATCTTGTGTGACGCTGGTGATCAGACCTTGTGTGACGCTAGTGGTAGGAGAAACGATTGCGCCAGTGGGGGGATCACTCGGCCCGACCCGCGTCATGATCCGGGACCACGGGCGTCCCTCGAATCACGAGCGAACTGGTAGGAGACCTACGTGTTAGCACCAACCAGGAACACCGAAGCCACTGCGGTCTGGGGGAAATGATGGCGCCACGCAAGGAATGGTCGATCGGCTGCCGCGATGTCGCCGGCCGTCGGCGGGAACTGACGGTGTTCGCCAGCGGTGGCCACATCGTGCTGGTCGCGCCGCCGGGTGAGACCGCGGTGCTCGCGCCACTGGAAGTCGGCCGGCTGCGGGCGGTCCTGCGGGATGCCGCGGTGGACGCCTCGGCAAAAGCCGAGCCCTGAGCGGCCGGCCTCCGCCACGTCGGTTGCCCGGCACCCGCACCGCCGGCGGGCCATCGCGAGCCCACCCCGCCGCGTGATCGACCGGTACCCGGACACATGACATCTGTCAGCATGAATCAACGACGACTGACACCGAGCACGGTGCCTCTGGGCTGACAGGATCGACCCATGCACAACGGAGCGCGCACCGACCCGGCCACCGATCCGGCGCGACCCACCGGCGGACCGGCCGGCCAACTGCGGTTGCGGACACCCCGACACCGTGTTCATCCACGCGCCATCCTCTGGTGGACGCTGCGGCCGGCCGGGTTGTGGTTGGTGCTGATCCTCGGCCAGACCATCGCGCGCGCCGTGGTCTCGCCCACTCCCGGCTGGCTGGCCTACACGCTGATCACCACCATCGTGTTCGGCATACTGCACATCGGCGTCATGCCACAGTGGCGTTACCGCGTGCACCGGTGGGAGTCCACCGCCGCGGCCGTCTACACCAGGACCGGCTGGCTCAACCGGGAGT
>CAJCJE010000362.1 GCA_903970565.1 Candidatus Melainabacteria bacterium
CCGAACTCGGCCTGCATCCCGAACTTAGCATAGCCAATATTCACCCGGTCGAGGTAAGCCAGCACATAACAAAGCAGCAAGAATGGCAACAATCGCCAGGCGATCTTGCGGAAGATTTCGGCATCTCCGGCTGCCTCGATACCCATGTGAGACAGCCCTGCCCTTAACTCAGCCATGATTTTCTCCCGGTTATTCGACCAACGTGCCTGACTGAGTACGTCGGGAACAATGACTGTTCTGCTTGCCAATCGTTGCCTTTTCGGCAACGATTGGCATGATGCGATTCCGGTTGAACGAACGCCAACTTGAGTGTTTTCACGAGACGATGGTTGCCGGCTCCGTACGCAAGGCGGCAGATCGGCTCAACATTGAACCTTCGGCTGTAAGCCGACATCTTCAACAGCTTCAGACTCAGTTAGGGATTGTTCTGTTCGAGAGGTTTGGTCGAGGCGTCGTGCCGACTGCCGCGGCCCATTTGTTGTTGTCCTTTTGTCACGACCGGCGCGGGCAAGAGGATGAGCTCTTGTCCCAACTCGGTGGTTTCGGCGGTGCACTGTATGGGCGCGTTCACATTGTCAGCGGGGAAGGCTTCATGGATGACCTGGTGCGCTGGGTGCTTGGCGAGTTCGCCAAACGCCACCGGCGACTAGAGGTAACGCTGGAGCAGCTGAATGCGCAGGATGTGATGCAGGCCGTCGCCACCGGTGCTGCCGATTGCGGAGTCGCCTACTGCGTCCCGTTCGACCCGACCTTGGAGATCGTGCGGTCGCGGCCGCTCCCGGTTCTCGCCGCCATGCGCGCCGATCACCCGTGCGCGGCGCTCCCTGAACCCATAAGTCTGGCGGACGCTGCTCAATATCCATTGGCGATGATGACTGCGTGGTTCGGCCTCGGCCAGATCGTGCGACGGGCAGCGCTGGCTGACGGCCTGCGGCTACACCCCGTGCTGGCCACCAATTCAGTGGCCAGCCTGCGCCATTTTGTGTCTTCAGGGCTGGGTATCACCTTCATGTCAAATCGGTTGATTGGTCCGGGCCTCGTCGCGCGCAAGACCTCGAGCCCGCTCCTAAATGCATCCGATGTTCGCGTGCTGGCTCGAGCAGGCCGAGTCCAATCCCCTGCCCCACAAGGAAACCGGTACCACACCGAGGGCATGATAGGTATCCACCAGCAGCTCGGTCCCCCGCGTGGCGCACGCGCCGGCCAGCTCGCCGAGTCCCGGCACGATCTCCGAGGTGCCGAACAGCACCGCCGACACCAGTACCGCGCCGGTCCGGTCGTCGGCCTCGGCGGCCAACCGCCGCGCCAGGGTCTCCACCGGTTGCGCGGACACCCGGACCACCTCGATCCCGGCCTCGGCCAACCGCGCCAGCTGCCGGCGCAACGTGTGGAACTCGCCGTCCGAGGTGACCAACCGGGGCCGGGCACGCAGGTCCAGCGCCGACAGCAACCGCAGCAGGAGTTCGTGGGTGTTGGCACCCAACGCGAGCTGCGCGGCCGGCTCGCCGAGGAAACCACGGAAACCCTCGCGCACCTGCTCGGCCTTGGCAAAGGCCGCGTCCCACTTGGTGTCCACCTCCTCGGCGGCGTCCGCGAAGGCGTCGAGCAGGCCCTGCCGCGCGACATCCGGCCAGGCCTGGTGCGAGTGCGCGGTCAACAGCAACCGCTGGGCGACCCGGAACCGCGAATAGTGCTCGGCCAGCGCATTGGGGGTCGCGCGCAGTTCCGTCAGGGTGGTCACAGTTGGCTCCGGACGGCCCAGAGGTCCGGGAAGACCGGGGTGAAGGTGGTGCCGCGCAGGTAGGCCGCGCCGGAGGAGCCGCCGGTGCCGGACTTGTCGCCGATGGTGCGCTCCACCATCTTCACGTGCCGGTAGCGCCATTCCTGAAGGCCCTCGTCGAGGTCGACGAGTCGTTCGGCGACCTGGGCCGGGCCCTGATCGTCGTGGTAGACGGCCAGCAGCGCCTGTTGGACCTCCGTGGACGGTCGGGCTGGCTCGCGGACGTCGCGTTCGACGAGGGCGGCTGGGATCGGGTAGCCGTGTTCGGTGAGGTAGCGCAGGAAGGAGTCGTACAGCGAGGGCAGGGCCAGTTGCTCGGCGAGGGCGGCGCGTTCGGCGCTGCCCTCGGCGTAGTAGCTGAGCACACCGGGGTCGCGCCGGCCGAACACGGCTTCCAGGAGGCGGAACTGGGCGGACTGGAAACCGCTGGAGGCGTCCAGCCGGGTGCGGAAACTGGTGAACTGCCGTGGGGTCATGGTTTCCAGCACGTCGATCTGCGCGACGACCACCTTGAAGATGGTCAGTGCCCGGTGCAGCGTGTGCAGGGAATGCGTTGTCTCGCCGGCCGTGAGTTTGTCCTGGAGGTGCCGCAGCTCGTGCAGCAGCTGTTTGAACCACAGCTCGTAGACCTGGTGGATGACGATGAACAGCATCTCGTCGTGCTCCGCCGAGCGGGGCCGCTGCGCGGTCAGCACCTCGTCGAGCGCGAGGTAGGAGCTGTAGTTGAGGGCTTCGACGCCCTGTCGCTGATCGGTCATGGGTGGGTCACCTCGTCGAAGTAGTGTTGCGCGGCCGGTGCCAGCGCCGGATACCGCGCCTGGAACAGCTCGATAGCCGCGACCCGGCCGGCTGGTGCGGCGATCACCTCCGGCGGGAGTTCCGGGTCCAGGAACGGGAACTGGCGGAAGGTGTGCACGAGCCGGGTGCGCAACTGCCAGGCCTGCCGGTCGGTCGTGGGCTCCTCGGCGCGGTCGAACTGGGCCACGAAACTCTGGTAGCGCTCGGCCAGCGCGTCGAGGTCCCAGATGCGGTCGACCAGGCCGCGCGCGTCCAGCGCGGGGGCCGGCCGGCCCAGCATCAGCCCGGCGTACTGGGCGACGTCGAGTTCGGTGAGCAGCGCGAGGGCTTCCCGTTCGCGGTCGTGCGGGGCGATCCAGGTGCCGTCCTGGAGTGAGCCGAAGCCGAGGAACCGCAACCGGCGGACCAGCCGCTCGCGGGCGGCCCGCGCCTCGTCCGGGATGGCCTGCCAGAGCACCGTCCACTGTCCGCTGTGGCCATTCAAAGGCGGGGACGCGCCGAGGGAGAAGATGCGCCGGTCCCCGTCGGCGAGCACGGCGATCATCCTGGCGGTGAGGGTGTAGTGGACGAGTCGGCCGCGTTTGGCCGGCGCGAGCAGATCGGCCCGGACCATTCTGGCCAGCGCCACCCTGGCCGCGCCCGCCGAGAAGCCGAACTCGGCGAGCAGCGCGACGAGGCCGCCGGACCAGATCTCGCGCCCTTCGCGCGGCTGGAGGTAGGCGCCGGCCAGGGTGGTCACCAGTTCCTGTGGGGTGGGCTCGAACCACTCCCGTCCCGGCTGCGGACCGTCCTCGACCATAGGACAACTCTATACACGTGACCCTGCTGACCTGTAAACTATTGATGAACGCCACGCCAAGGAGGGTGTATGCGACTGGGCATCGGCCTGCCGAGCACGACCCCCGGCACCGACGGAGCGGCCATCCTGGACTGGGCGCGCACGGCCGAGAACTCGCCCCTGACCTCCCTGGCCGTGCTGGATCGACTGGTCTACGACAGCCTGGACCCGTTCATCGCCCTCGCCACGGCCGCCGCGGTCACCCAGCGGATCGGGCTGGCCACGATGATCGCGATCGGGCCGCTGCGCGGTGGTGGTCTGCTCACCAAGCAGGCCGGCTCGCTGGCCAGGGTCTCCGGCGGCCGACTGACCCTCGGCCTCGG
The DNA here is from genome assembly GCA_903970565.1 of Candidatus Melainabacteria bacterium. Taxonomy (GTDB): domain Bacteria; phylum Actinomycetota; class Actinomycetes; order Mycobacteriales; family Pseudonocardiaceae; genus CAJCJE01. Next base: position 3,740 of record CAJCJE010000362.1, read on the forward strand.
CGTCGGTGCCCGACTGGACGACTACCGGGCGGCGGAGGCCGAGCACCGCACGCGCGGTACTCGACTGTCCGCGCAGCTGACCCAGTTGCGCACCGAACCGGACACCGAGGAGGTCGAACTGCTGGTCGGCGGCACCAGCGGCGCGGCTCTGGCCAGGATGGCGCGCTACGCGGACGGCTATGCCCACGGCGGCGGCCCACCGCGCGCTTTCGCCGCCGCCGCCGACCGGGCCCGCGCGGCCTGGTCCGATCTCGGCCGACCCGGCGCGCCGGCACTGTGGGGGCAGGGCTACTTCGCGCTCGGCGGGGCAGCCGACCTCGAGGCGGGCCAGGCCTATCTGCGCGACTACTACGCCTTCACCGGGCCGTTCGCGGCCAAGATCGCGGCTGGCTGCCTGTGCGATGCCCGGTCGGTCAAGGACTTCGTGCGCGGCTACCAGGAGGTCGGCTGCGACGAACTGGTGCTGCTGCCGACGAGTTCCGATCCGGCCCAGCTGCACCGACTGCTCGAGGTGCTGGGCGAATGAAAATCACCGTGCTCGGCGCCGGCCCGGCCGGCCTGTACTTCGGCATTCTGGCCAAACGCGCCGACCCGAGCCACGAGATCACCGTGCTGGAGCGGAATCCGCCGGACGCCACCTTCGGCTGGGGGGTGGTCTTCTCGGCGGAGACCCTCGGTTCACTGCGCGATGCCGATCCCCCGACCTACCTGGAGATCACCGACACCTTCGCCCGCTGGTCGGCCATTGACATCCACTACCGGGGCACGCGGTTGCGGTCCAGGGGCCACTCCTTCTCCGCGATAGCGCGCAAACGGCTGCTGGCCATCCTGCAACGGCGCTGCCGCGAAGTCGGGGTCGACCTGCGGTTCGGGGTGGACGTGTCCGACCCGGCGCGGTTGCGGGAGCAGGCCGATCTGCTGGTCGCGGCGGACGGGGTGAACAGCCTGACCCGCCGGTCCGCGCCGGAGGTGTTCCGGCCGACGGTGACCCCGCAGGGCGGCAGGTACGCCTGGTTCGGCACCGATCTGGTGCTCGATGCGTTCACCTTCATCTTCCGGGAGACCGAGCACGGCCTGTTCCAGGTGCACGCCTATCCCTTCGACGAGAACACCAGCACGTTCATCGTGGAATGCCCGGAACCGACCTGGCGCGCGGCCGGCCTGGCCGAGGCGAGCGAGGCGCAGAGCATCGCGTTCTGCGAGCGGCTGTTCGCCGAGGACCTGGCCGGGCACCGGCTGATGTCCAACCGGTCGACCTGGCAGACCTTCCCGCTGGTACGCAACCGCGAGTGGCACGACGGCCACACCGTGCTCCTCGGCGATGCCGCGCACACCGCGCACTTCTCCATCGGCTCGGGCACCAAGCTGGCGATGGAGGACGCCATCGCGCTGGCCGGCGCGATCAGCACGAACACCGACCTCGAAGCCGCCCTCGTCGAGTACGAGCTGGCGCGACAGCCGGTGGTGGAGCGGTTCCAGCAGGCGGCCGGCGAGAGCGTCGGCTACTTCCAGCGCGTCGGCGAGCACACCGACCGGGAGCCGATCCAGTTCGCGTTCAACCTGCTGACCCGCAGCGGCCGGATCAGCCACGCCGCGCTGACCGTCCGCGATCCGGATTTCACCCGAGTACTGGACTCCTGGTTCTCCGGCACGCGCGGCCTCGCCCCGCCGCCGGCCTTCGCGCCGCTGCGGATCGGGAACACCCTGCTGCGCAACCGGATCGTGCGCACCGTGCCGAGCGCGGACGCGGGCCTCGTCCTGACCGAGGCGGTCGCGGTCACCCCGGACGGCCGGCGCGGCCCCGACAGTCCGACGTTGGACACCGAACAGAAGTCCTTTGTGGACGAAGTGCATCGGCTGGGCGCGCTGGCCGGACTGCGCCTGGGTCATGCCGGGCCACGGGGCGCGACCCGCGAGCCCACCCGTGGCGTCGACATTCCGCTGCCGGCCGAGCAGTCCTGGCCACTGATCGCGGCCTCCGCCCTGCCCTACGGCCCCCGCTCGGCAACCCCCCGCGCGATGGTCGCGGCGGATTTCGACCGGATCGAGTCGGCGTTCGCGACCGGCGCCCGGCAGGCCGCCGAGGTCGGTTTCGACCTGCTCGAACTCGACTTCGCGCAGGGCGGTCTGCTGGCCGGTTTCTTCTCCCCGCTGACCAATCACCGCACCGACGAGCACGACGCCGGTCCGGCCGGCCGGGTCCGTTTCGCGCTGTCGGTGCTCCGCGCGGTCACGGCGCGGTGGCCGGCCGCGCGGGTACTGGCCGCGCGGCTGTCGGTCACCGACTGGGCGCGCGGCGGGTTGCCGGTCACCGACGGGATCGAGATCGCTCGGGCCCTGGTCGCCGGCGGCGTCGGCCTGATCCACGTGGTCGCCGGCCAGACCGTCGCCGAAGGCCGGCCGACCTACGGTCGCGGCTTCCTGACCACCCTCAGCGACCGGGTGCGCGGCGCGGTCGGCGTCCCGACCCTGGTCGGCGGCTACCTGACCAGCGTCGACGAGGCGAACACCGTCCTGGGCGCCGGGCGGGCCGAGCTGTGCCTGCTCGAATCGCCGTCGACCGACCTGGACCGACAGGTCTGGCCGGGCTGAGGACCGCCGGCACAGGCCGATTCGAACCGGGTGGGAAGGAGAGCAGGTTGTCCGACAGCGAAGTACCCAGACTGTTCAACGTGGCGTCGTACTTCGTCGACCGCAACCTGGACGAGGGCCGCGCCGACCGCACCGCGCTGATCGGCCCCGACCGCGACACCAGCTATCGCGAACTGGCCGGGTTGGTGAACCGGATCGGCAATGTGCTCACCGACCTCGGAGTGCGGCGCGGCGATCGGGTGCTGCTCGCGCTCGGCGACGGCGTCGAGTTCGTGGCGACCTGGTACGCGGTGCAGAAGATCGGCGCGGTCAGCGCCGAGGTGTACACCTTCCTGCCAGCCAAGGACTTCGGCTACTACCTCGGCTACACCGAAGCGTCCCTTGTGGTCGTCGACACCGACACGCTGCCCAGAATGCGCGAGGTGGCAACGGAACGCACCCGGCTGCTCGTGGTCGGCACCAATCCGCAACCACGCGAGCGCGAACTGTCCTTCGCCGAGGAGGTCGCCGCCGCGCCGGAGGAGTTGGTCGCGGCACCGACCGCCTCGGACGAGGTGACGATCTGGAAGTTCACCACCGGCAGCACCGGCGCCCCCAAGGCCTGTCCGCACCCGACCAGAAGTCCGCTGCTGAGCTATCTCGGCTATGCCAGGGGCGTGCTGGACATCCGCGCCGAGGACGTGGTGCTGCCGGTGCCGAAGCTGTTCTTCGGCTATGCCCGCGACCTGACCGCGCTGTTCCCGTTCGGCGTCGGCGCGGCCGGCATCGTCTTCCCGCGGCGCAGCACGCCGGACCGGATCTTCCGGCTCATCGCGGCGCACCGGCCGACCGTTCTGGTGAACGTGCCGACGATGATGTCCGCGATGGTCGCCGAGCCGACCGAGGCCGACCTGAGCTGCCTGCGGCTGGCCACCTCGGCCGGCGAGACCCTGCCGGCACAGCTGCTTGCCAAGTGGCACAACCGGTTCGGCGTCGAGGTGCTGGACGGCATCGGCTCCTCCGAGGCTTATCACATCTACATCAGCAACCGCGCGGGCCGGGTCCGGGCCGGCAGCGCGGGGCAGGTCGTGGCCGGGTACCGGGCAACGATCACCGACGAGGCGAGGGCACCGCTGCCAGACGGTGAGATCGGCGTCCTGGAGGTCACCGGTCCGACCACCGCGACCGGATACCAGGGCGACGAGGCGAAGACGCGGGAGACCTTCCACGGCGACACGGTCCGCACCGGGGACCTGTTCCGCCGGGACGCCGAGGGCTACTTCTACTACCAGGGCCGCACCGACGACCTGCTGAAGGTGGGCGGGGTGTGGGTCGCGCCGAGCGAGATCGAGCACTGCCTGATCGGCCATCCCGAGGTGCTGGAGTGCGCGGTGGTCGGCTACACCGAGGACGGCCTGGTGCTGCCCGGTGCGCATGTGCGGCTGCGCGCCGGGGCGAGGGTGGACGCGGCCGAGTTGCAGGCGTTCGTCAAGACCCGGCTCTCGCCGCACAAGTATCCGCGCGCGGTGTGGTTTCATCCCGAGTTGCCCAAGACCGCGTCCGGCAAGCTCGACCGCCGAGCCTTGCGCGCGTCGCCGGACAACCCCTGACCGTCAGACCCTCACTCGTCAGGAAAGAACCCCTCACTCGTCATGAAGAACCCCTCGCTCGTCGAGGAAGAACAAAGGAGTCGCACAGTGGCCGGGTTTCGGGCCTCGCCGGGTTTCACCGAGCAGTGGCAGCATTTCGACCTCGACATCACCGACGGCGTTGCCACGGTAACCCTGTCCCGGCAGGAAAAGCTCAACGCACTGACCTTCGACACCTACGCCGACCTGCGCGACCTGCTGCACGAGCTGCCGCATCGCGGTGACGCGCGGGTGCTGGTGATCACCGGGCGCGGCCGGGGTTTCTGTTCCGGTGGCGATGTCGAGGAGATCATCGGCGCGCTCCAGCGGATGAGCGCGGCCGAGCTGCTGGAGTTCACCAGGATGACCGGTTCGGTGGTCCGGGCGCTGCGCGAGTGCCCGCTGCCGGTGATCGCGGCGGTCAACGGCATCGCGGCCGGGGCCGGTTCGGTGATCGCGCTGGCCAGCGACTTCCGGCTGCTCGCGCGGTCGGCCTCGTTCGCGTTCCTGTTCACCAAGGTCGGCCTGGCCGGCGCGGACATGGGCTCGGCCTACCTGCTGCCCCGGCTGATCGGCCTCGGCCGGGCGACCGAGCTGCTGATCCTCGGTGACAAGGTCGACGCCGAGCGCGCCGAGCGGATCGGGTTGGCCACCAGCGTGGTGCCCGACGACGAACTGCCCGCGACGGCTGGGAAACTGGCCCGACGGCTGGCCGACGGGCCGGCCTTCGCCTACTCCACGACGAAGGTGCTACTCACCCGCGAGCAGGACATGGACCTCGGCTCGGCGATCGAGCTGGAGGCGATGACCCAGGCCCTGCTGATGAAAAGCGCGGACCACCAGGAGTTCTACGCGGCCTGGTCGGCCGGCCGCAAACCGGAATGGACCGGCCGATGAGCACCCGTCACGAACTCGTGGACGTCCCGGAACTGGCGCCGGCGGTCGGTTTCGCCCATGCCGTGATCGCCACGCCCGGCCGGCAGGTGTTCCTCGGCGGGCAGACCGCGCAGGGGCCGGCCGGCCGGATCGTCGGCACCACCATGTCCACCCAGTTCGACGTCGCCGCCGGCAACGTCCTGCTGGCGCTGCGCGCGGCCGGGGGCGAGGCGACGGACCTGGTGTCGATGATGATCTACGTCACCGATGTCGGGCAGTACCGTCGATCGCTGCGGGCGATCTCGCCGATCTACCGGCGCTACTTCGGCCGGCACTATCCGGCCATCGCGCTGATCGGGGTGGCCGAGCTGTTCGACGAGGACGCGCTCGTCGAACTGGTGGCCACCGCGGTCATCCCGGCCGCCGGGGAATCGTCGTCATGACCACCTACGCGCACCTGTCCGAGCCCGAACTGGAACTGCTGCGCCGCGCGGAAACCGTTGCCGCGCAGCGGTTGGCGCCGATCGCGGCGGCCGGCGAGCCGGGCCGGATCAACCGGACGCTGCTGGCCGCGCTCGCCGAGCACGGCCTGCTCGACGAGGTGTTCCGCCGCGATCCGGACGGCGGCTACCGGTCGGTGTCCGCGACGGCGCTGTGCCTGCTGCGCGAGGGCCTGGCCCGGTCCAGTACCGAGGCGGAGACCGCGCTGGCCCTCCAGGGTCTCGGCGCCTACCCGATCCTCGGCGCCGGCACGCCCGAGGTGATCGCCGAGTGGATACCTCGCCTCGCCGCCGGGCAGGCGGCGGCCGGTTTCGCGCTGACCGAGCCCGAGGCCGGCTCGGACGTTGCCGCGCTGACCCTGACCGCGACCCCGGACGAGGCCGGTTTCCGGCTGCGCGGCGAGAAGATCTACATCTCCAACGCACCGGATGCCGACATCTACTCGGTGTTCGCCAAGACCAGCCCGGACGCCGGTTCGCGCGGCATCACCGCGTTCGCGGTGCCCCGTGAGAGCGCGGGCCTGTCCGGGCAACCGCTGCACCTGCTCTCCCCGCATCCGATCGGCCGACTCGTCTTCGACGGGGTTTTCGTACCGCGCAGCCATGTTCTCGGCGAGGTCGATCGCGGGATGGGCGTTGCCATGCGCACCCTCGACCTGTTCCGGCCGAGCGTCGGCGCGTTCGCGGTCGGTATGGCGCAGGCCGCGCTGGACTCGGCCGTCGAACACGCCAAGCGGCGGCGCGGTTTCGGCCGGACGCTCGGCGAATTCCAGGCCGTGTCCCACCAGCTCGCCGAGGTCGCCACCAGAATCCAGGCGGCGCGGCTGCTCGTGCACAGCGCGGCGCGCGCCTACGACGCCGGCATCCGACCGACCGGCCAGGCCGCCGCGATGGCCAAACTGTTCGCCACCGAAACCGCGCAGTTCGCCGTCGACACCGCGATCCAGGTACACGGCGCACGTGCCCTGGAGCAGGGGCACCTGCTGGAACACCTGTACCGGGAGGTCCGCGCGCCCCGCATCTACGAGGGGGCCTCGGAGATCCAGCGCGAGATCATCTCCCGCTGGTTGCTGCGCGACCCCGGCTGAGCCAGCCGCCGCCATGCCGGTGAAGCTAGCCGGATTCGGGCCGGCAACGCACTCGAAATAGTGCTTGCGAACCCGATTTATGCAGGTAGGGAGAATTTCTGTACAGTTGTTCAGGACTGGTGCGAGGTGCGCGCCGTGGGAGAGGGTCGCCGTTATGCAGATCGCCGCGAACATCCTGGTCGGCATCGTCGCCGCGATACACGTCTACATCGTGATCCTGGAAATGTTCCTGTGGAAGACGCCACGTGGCCAGAAGGCCTTCGACCTGACTCCGGAGTTCGCCGAGCAGACCGCGCCGCTGGCCGCGAACCAGGGCCTGTACAACGGGTTTCTCGCCGCCGGCCTGATCTGGGGCCTGATCGCGGCCGACCCGGTCGGCTACGCGGCCAAGCTGTTCTTCCTGATCTGCGTCGTCGTCGCCGGCATCTTCGGCACCGTGACCGCGAGCAGGCGCATCCTGTTCGTGCAGGTCCTGCCGGGCGTGATCGCGTTGGTCCTGGTGCTGGTGGCACACCACTGACCGGCATCGAGCCGGCCCGACCGGACCCGCGAGTGCTGCGGACCCGGTCGCTGCTGTGCGCCGCGTTGCTGGCCGAGTGCGCGCACCGGCCGCTGGCGCAGGTCAGCGTCGCCGACCTGGTGCGCCGCGCCGGCATCGGCCGGACCACCTTCTACCTGCACTATCCCGACCTCGACGCGCTCGCGGTGGACGCCTGCGCCGGCATGGTCGGCGAGACGGTCGAGGCGCTGCACTCCTGGGACCGGCTGCCCGATCCGGCGCACCCACCAGCGGAGCTGGGCGCGTTGCTGGGGCGGATCGCCGAGAACGCCGAGCTGTACCGGAGCCTGCTGCGGCCGGGCGGCGGCGGTCCGCTCGGCGAGGTGCTGCACCGCGCGCTGCGCGGCCGGGCCGTGCTGGAGCGGCGCCGGCGTGGCCTGGGCACCCCGGCCGACGAGGTGGTCGGCAGCGCGGTCGCGGCGGCCTTCGGCGGGGTACTGGCCGACTGGCTG
>CAJCJE010000363.1 GCA_903970565.1 Candidatus Melainabacteria bacterium
GTTGTGTTCGCCGTGCTCCACCGAGAGGAGAACTGACCTATGTCGGGTTACTTCGAGATCCGCCATACCGTCGGCTTCGAGGAGACCAACCTGGTCGGCAACGTCTACTACGTCAACTACCTGCGCTGGCAGGGCCGTTGCCGGGAGATGTTCCTCAAGGAGAAGGCCCCGGCCGTGCTCGCCGACGTCCGCGAGGACCTGAAACTCTTCACCCTCAAGGTCGAGTGCGAGTTCTTCGCCGAGATCACCGCGTTCGACGAGCTGTCGGTCCGGATGAGGTTGGAGGAACTGACCCAGACCCAGGTCCAGTTCGCGTTCGACTACGTCCAACTGGTCGGGGACGAGGAACGACTCGTCGCACGTGGCCGGCAGCGGATCGCGTGTATGCGCGGTCCGAACACCGCGACCGTGCCGACCAGGGTGCCCGACTCACTGCGCGAGGCGCTCGTCCCGTACGCCGAGGGTGCCCACGTCGTCACCAACGGCAGGGGAGTCTGAGGTGGCGGCGGACAAGGACCAACCAGACCCGCCGGGAGTCAAGCGGCTCCCGGACCGCAGGACGGGATGGCTCGCCGAGCAGACGAACCTGCGCACCGTCATGTCCCGGTTCGCAACCGGGATCACGGTGCTCACCGCGCCGGGCGAGGACGGTCACGGGATGACCGCGAACGCCTTCAGCTCGGTGTCGCTGGAACCCCCGCTCGTGCTGTGCTGCGTGTCCCGCGCGGCGCGGATGCACAGCGCGATCGAGTCGGCGGGCTGCTTCGGGGTGTCCATCCTCGGTGCCGACCAGCAGGACCTCGCACGCTATTTCGCCGACTGGCGCAGGCCCGGCGGCGCGGCCCAGTTCGACGCGGTCGACTGGACTCCCGGCACCCACACCCAGACCCCGCTGCTGGACGGCTCGCTGGCCTGGTTGGAGTGCACCCTCGCGCACGCATACTCCGGCGGCGACCACTCGATCTTCGTCGGCGAGGTGGTCTCCGCCGCGCGCGGCACCACCAACTCGGACGCGCTGCTGTTCTACGGCGGCGACTACCACGGGCTGCCCGGACAGATCCGAGCCTCGGCCTGAAGACTCCCGGACGGAAAGGAAGGCGTCACGACCATGCCCGACACGACCGACACCAACCGTGCACACCTGGCGAGCGTGCCGAACTCCGCCGACGCGGACGAGGAACCGTCGCCCTCGGTCTTCACCGCCCTGCCCCGCCTCGGCCGAGGCATCGTCTGGGCGGACGTACTGGCTGACATGGAACGTGACAACGTCCGCTCGGAAGCCGCCTGACGCGGGCGAGGGCTCGAACGCGGCGACCACCTCGGACACCGAAGCACCGGTGTCCGAGGTGGTCGCACGATCGCGCTCTGCGGACGAGAGGCACGTCGAGATCTATAGTGACCGTCCTGTCAGGATGGGCGTCATCGCCCGCAACGTCCGGTTTTCCGCGCCGCTGAACGTCAGCCGGTGACGACATGCCGATGCTCGGTCGGAAACACCCGATCGAGCGTCCGCCATGACCTTCGACGGCCCGGCCGGGATGCCCACGGCCGAGCCATATCCAGGCCGCTACCCCGTGAGGCTCCGAGCACGTTCGGCCGTTTGCCTCAAGGGTGTGCGTGCGGTGTCGTGTGTGGCCGGTAGGCGCGGGTCGCCGCCGGGTGCGCCGAGGGCGGGTGATCAGGCCGCCCGGTCGGTCCGGTCGAGGCCGGAACCGGTGGCGGAGTCCAGTGGGGACGGCGCGTTCTTCCTCGGTGTCGTCACTCTGGGCGCAGCAATGGTCACGTCCCAGTCGTCATCCGCGTAGAGTTCGTACGGGTCAAGGCGTTCGGTCATTTCCCACTCCACGATATGAATGGTTTTCTATTATCGATCATCACCCGTTCGGTCGAACGTGCACAACTCATGCATTGCGCCTGAATTTTTCCCCAATTGGGTAGGTAGAACGTCCCTTGACGCGGTATTGACCATGTGAAATTCTCGCCATTGAACCGGGATGGCCTGCACGAACAATTGAGGGGCAGTCGAAATGACGTCACCAGAACTACCCGGCCTGGACGTCTCTACCAGGGTTCGGGCACGGGATATTCAAATCGCCGGTGTCGCCGACGTGCGACGCAGGGTGCTGATGATCTCCGGGGCGATCGACACCACCGACCACGACGTGTCGGTCTGTCTCAACCTGCCGGAGCCGGGCCGTTGGCAGATCATCAAGTCCGAGACCAACCTCACCGACCAGACCTGGGTCGCCATGCAGGTGACCACGGACGAGAACTCCGTGTTCGTCAACGACGAGGACACCCTCGTCCTGTCCCGCCAGTTCGCGAAGTCGTTCATGACTCCCGACCAGCGCCGACTGACCTTTTACGACGGTGAGGTCCGGCCGGGCGAGGCCGTGCTCAAGGTGTACACCCTGGAGACCAGCGGTCGCCGGCCCAGCTACGCCTACTCGCGCTACAGCCCGATCGCGACCGACACCCCCGAGCAGTCCGCGCACACCCTCGAACAGCTCGTCAGCGACGGTATCCCGCAGCGGCCGGTCGTGGAGGTCATCGTCCCGGTCACCGTCATAGGCTGACGTCGATGGCCGATGTCGGGCGGGACCGGGAGGGCCGCACGTGATCACCTTTGTCCCGCAACCACATCTGCTCGACTCCCCCCGCGGCCGTGACTGGCCGAAGCTCCCCACCGGGACCCCAGCCCGGTCGGCGGAGCCGCCCGGCTCCGCCGACGTGCTCGTCGTCGGAGCCGGGCCCGCGGGGGTCGCCCTCGCCTCGGCCCTGTGGCACCGCGGCATCGACGACGTCGTGCTGCTCGACCGCGATGCCCGGCCCTGCCAGCGGTTCTTCGCCCGGATCGACGGGCTCGGTCAGCGCGTGCTGCGCTCGCCGTATGAGCACCACCCCGGCGTCGAGGGCTTCCGCGACTGCGAACTGATGGACTTCGCCCGGCTGCACTGGGCGCTGCTCACCAGGACCGAGCGCAACGAGATCAGGATGGCGCAGGCCGGACACCGGTCGGTCGTGCCGGTCGACGTCTTCGAGGCCTACTGCGCCCATCTGGTCGCCAGCCACCACATCGCGGCCCGCTGCTGGTCGGCGAACGTGCGGGAGCTGCTACCCGACTCGGCCGGGGTCACCGTGCGCACCGACACCGGCTCGGTCCGGGCCCGCTATGTCGTGCTGTGCACCGGCGAGGACCGTGCCCCGGCCCCCGCCGACTGGTTCGGTCCGCGCGGCCGGCCGGCGAACGTGACCTACTGGGACGAGCCGGTGCCGGGCGGCAGCGGACGGCTGGTCGTGCTCGGTGCCGGACTGACCGCGGCGCACCTGGTGAACACCGGACTCGTCGAGGGCCGCGAGGTGCACTGGGTGCTGCGCGAATCGCAGGAACGTTTCCAGTGCGCCGACGTGAACTCGACGTTCTTCCGGCCGGAGGGCCGGGCTCGGTTCGACACCGTCGGCTGGACCGACCGGCTCGACCTGATGCGCAGGTACCGGCGGGCGTCGGTCATGTTCGAGTTCCGGCCGGGGTTCGAGG
>CAJCJE010000364.1 GCA_903970565.1 Candidatus Melainabacteria bacterium
GCTGGTCGGGGTTGCGCAGCAGCGCGAGGGTGCCGTTGGCGACCATGTTCACGGCCGTCTCCACCGAGCCGATCAGCATCAGGAAGATGTTGGACCGCAACTCGATGTCCGAGAGCGTGGAGTTCTCCTCCTGCCCGGCGATGATGGTGGAGATCATGTCCTCGCCGGGGTTGACCGTGCGTTCCTTGATCAGCTCGGTGAGATAGTTGTCGAACCAGCGGCCGGCCTCGAACAGGTCGTTCTCGTCCGAGGTCACCGAAAGGCCGGTCACGACGCCGCAGTGCTTGCGGAAGGTGGCGCGGTCGGTCATGGGGACGCCGAACCACTCGCAGATCACCGAGTTGGGCAGCGGGATGGCCAGGTCCTCGACGACCTCCGCGCTGCCCTGCGCGATGATCGCGTCGATCAGCTCGTCGGTGATCTCCTGCACCCTGGGCCGGAGGTTCTCCATGTGCCGGGGGGTGAACGCGGTGGACACCAGCTTCTTCATCCTGGTGTGGATCGGCCGGTCGTTGAACACCATCGAGTGGCGGAAGAACTCGTCGTTGTACAACGCGAGGTAGGCCTGCAACGAGGGGTCGGCCGCGCGGTCGCTGCGCTGTAGCCTCGGGTCGGACAGTGCCCGGCGGGCCTCCCGGTAGCCGGTGATCAGCCAGGCGGGCATACCGTCCGGCATGGACACCCGGTGAACCGGCCGGTCCGTGCCCAGTTTCCGCAGCAGCTGCTGCGGATCGGTCAGGTCGGTCGGTTCCAGGGCCACCCTGGAGCTGTCTGGATCAGTCATCTCTCTTACTCCTCAACGGTTTCGACCGAAAGCCGCACGAGTCACGATCACACCGCGTGAATTCATCGCGGTCGCGTCGTTCGGGTCCATTTTTGGGCGCGTTGTCGTTCGCCACGTCTTGTCCGGTGCGCAGGTTCACGCGGCCAGGTCCGGAACGGTCCAGCCATCGAGGTCGTACTCGTTGAGGCAGGTGTCGACGAATGCCTTGTACCCGTCCACCTGTCCCGACGCGACCTGGCCGAACAGCAGCTCCACCCTGGTGTTCTCGTGGTTGCCGGCGTAGTTGCGTTCGTAGAGTTCGTGCCGGCCGCCGAATTCGGTGCCCACCGCGTCCCACAGCAGTTTCATCACCTTGACCCGGGTCTCGGCGTCGATTCCGTTGGAACCGCGGACGTACTGGTCCAGGTAGCGGCGCACCTGCGGGTTGCGGAAGTCCGCCGAACTGGAGTTGATGTAGATCAATGCGCTCGCCACGTCCTGGAGCACGATCTCCCTGATCCGCGCATAGCCGACCTGGGCGAACCACCGGTAGGCCTGGCCGTACTGGAGATTGGGCAGCACCGCGCCGTTGCGCCACTCCACCGGGTTGCGCGCCGCCGCGTCGGACAGGCCCCAGAACAGGTTGCGCCAGGCCAACACCTCGCCGACGCGGGTCTGCACGCCGCGGAAGTCCTCGGTTCCGGTGATCTCCAACGCCTTGGCCAGCAGGCCCGCGATGAACTCCAGCTTCACCGCGAGCCGGGTGCAGCCCTGGAAGGTGGAGCGCTCGATGAAACCGGACTGCCCGGTGAAGGTCTGCACCTTGCCGAGGTCCCCGTAGATGAACACGTTCTCCCAGGGGATGAGCACCTTGTCCAGGATGACGATGGTGTCGTTCTCGTCCAGGCGGGAGGACAGCGGGTAGTCGAACGGGGTGCCGACCGCCGCGGCCTGCGCGGTGTAGGAGGGCCGGCAGATCAGCTTCATGCCGGGGGCGTCCATCGGGATGGTCGCCACCAGCGCGAACTCCTTGCTCTTGATCGGCAGGCCGTAGTGCGCGATGAAGTTGTAGTGGGTCAGCGCCGACCCGGTCGCGACCACCTTGGCGCCGCTGACCACCAGGCCAGCGTCGGTCTCCCGCTCCACGTGCACGAACACGTCCTTGACCTGGTCCGGCGGCTTCTTGCGGTCGACGGGCGGGTGCACCAGGGCGTGGTTCCAGTAGAGCACCTTCTCCTGCGACTCCCGGTACCAGCGCCGCGCGTTGTCCTGAAACGGCGCGTAGAACTCGGCGTTGGCGCCCAGGGTGCCCAGAAACGATGCCTTGTAGTCGGGGCTGCGGCCCATCCAGCCGTAGCTCATCCGCGCCCAGGCCGCGATGGCCTGCTGGTCGGCGACGAGATCCTCGGCGGAGTGCGGGGTGCGGAAGAACCGGTGGGTGTAGCCGTCACTGCCGGTGTCGGTCGGCGCGGTCAACACGTCGCGGTTGGCCGGGTCGTGCAGCGCGTCGTAGAGCCGCGCGGTCATCCGGATCGGGTTGCGGAAGGCCGGATGACAGGTGACGTCCTTGACCCGGTCGCCGTAGATGTACACCTCGCGCCCGTCGCGCAGGCTCTCGATGTACTCGTCACCGGTCAGCGGGCGCGTCTTTCTCCTCCCGTTTTCCTGGCTCATCGCGGCCTCATTTCTTGCGCGTGATGCTCTCCATCGCCGATGGAGAGCATCACGGTGTCGAACCGGTCGTCCGCGGCCAACTGCTCGTTGACCGAGTCCATGATCTCGGCCACGTACTGCTGGAGTTCCCCACCCGCGTTGCTCGGGTCGACGACGGTGCCCTTGAGCAGCACGTTGTCCAGGATCAGCAGACCGCCCGAGCGCAGCAGCGGCACCGCACCCGCGTAGTAGTGCGGGTAGGAGGCCTTGTCCGCGTCGACGAACACGATGTCCGCCCGCACGGTTTCGGCCAGCGTGGCCAGGGTCTTCCTGGCCGGGCCGAGCCGGAACTCGATCTTGTCCTCGACCCCGGCGCGCTGCCAGTACTCCCGCGCGATCTCCAGCCATTCCTGGGTCACGTCGCAGGTGATCACCCTGCCGTCGGCCGGCATCCCCCGTGCGAAGGACAGTGCGGACAGGCCGGTGAACGTGCCGACCTCGACCACGGTGGTGGCGCCGGTGATCCGCGCGATCAGGGTCAGCAGGGCCGCCTCCTCGACCGGCGTCATCATCTCGTACAACTCGCCGACCTCGGCGGTGCGTCGAACCAGGCCGGCAACCACCTCGTCCGGAGGCGTGCAGGATCGAACGATGTAGTCACTTACCTTGTCGTCCACTCGGAACGTGCTCATGCGTCCTCCACGACGAACACCGGTACCGCCAACAGGCACGCTGGTGGCATTTCCGAGCATTCCCCGGCCAATGCCTCCGCGCGTCTCCTGCCTTGCACAGCGATCGACCTCGGATTGCCTGGTGGCGCAGGGAAGTTCGGAAACCACACCGCATCCCAAGAGATGCACGTGGTGACTGTGCCGGCCAGTATCGGGAGGTCAGGATGGTTCGCCGAGTGACCGGACAGCTCCAGGTGTGCGCCTGACGCAGGCAGAGCTGACGACAGCAACGGAGTCTGGAATCCGAGGAGATTCGATGAGAGTCCTGTTCACGGTCTATCCCAACTCGTTCGCACATTTGTATCCTGTGGTTCCGCTGGCGTGGGCCTTGCAGAGTGCGGGCCACGAGGTACGGATCGCGACCCATGCCACGGCCGCTCCCATGATCATCCAAACCGGCCTGACACCCGTCTACCTCGGCGATCCGGACCAGCCGCCGGTACGGCTGACCGACGACTGCTCCGCCCCGCACCACCAGGACCTGGTGGAGAAGTACGCGGAGGTGATGGGCCTGTCGACCGAGGGCAAAGAGCACTGGATCGTGTTCTACCAGTACCTGATGCAGCCCACGTCGGACTATGTGCGCCTGGACCGTTCCGAAGCGACGGACCTGGTGGAGTTCGCCAAGGTGTGGCAGCCGGATCTGGTGTTCTGGGACGCGGTGCACCCGGCCGGTGCCGTCGCCGCGAAGGTGTCCGGTGCCGCGCACGCCCGACTGCTGATCGGGCACGACATGTTCGGCTGGTCGCTGGACCGGCTGGAGGAGAACCGCGACGCGCTGCGCGCCGCCGGCCTCGACGAGAACCCGTTGGCCACCCTGCTGCGGCCGTTGGCGGAGAAGTACGGCCTTGAGGTGGACAACGAACTGCTGGTCGGCCAGTGGAGCGTGGAGACCATGCTGGAGGGCCTGCGTCTGCCCACCAGCACCCGCAAACTGCCCATGCGGCACGTGCCCTACGTCGACCCCCAGGTCTTCCCGGAATGGCTCTACCAGCGCCCCGAACAGACCCGCTGTGACTGCTGTGGCCGGCGCAACCGCCGCCGCGTCGCGCTGTCGCTGGGCGAGTCGACCCGGCGGTTCATCAACGGGGACTGGGACCGCGCCCCCAAGATCCTCAAGGCCGTCGGCGAACTGGACGACCTGGAGATCGTGGCGACGCTGGACAAGGCGCAGCTGCACGACATCGACGAGATTCCGCCCAACGTCCGTGTCGTGGACTGGGTCTCCCTGCCGCACCTGATGCCGACCTGCTCCGCGCTGATCCACCACGGCGGCATCGGCACGTACTCCTCCGCCGTCGCCTACGCGGTGCCGCAGCTGGTCTGCGACCTGGAAGGCGAGTCCGTGCTGATGCGGCTGGTCGACGAGCGGGGCGACGTGATGAAGTCCGGGACCTACCGCCTCGGGTGGGAGTTCGGCGTGCGCGAGGAGGGCGGACCCGAGGAGCCGGAGTCGCACTGGGAACTGCCGGCCAAGAAGGTGGAGGCCACCCCGGTCTCCGACTTCGTGATCTCCAAGGGCGCCGGTGTTCGACTGGACCACCGGAAGCTGTCCGTCGGCGAGATCCGCGACCTGGTCTGGAAGGTGGCCACCGACCACTCCTACCACCAGCAGGCGCAGTCCCTGCGGGACGAGTGGCTGACCATGCCCAGCCCGAGTGACATCATTCCGGACCTGGAGAAGCTGGTCGTGCAGAACCGCCGCCGCTGATCCACTGTCACGGACCCGGCCGCCGCCCGTGCTGACCGATCGTGCGGGCGGCGGCCTTTCACGTACCTGCGCATCGGTTGCCGCGTAAGGCGACCGGATCATCGACGGCTTCGGTTCGGTGGTCAGCAGAACAGGATCAGGTGAGTGTGGAGTGGCCGGCTACCACGTGACCGGTAACTCGTAGGGGCCGAACACGGCCGCGTCATGTTTGAACCGGAGGTCCTCGATGGCAGCGGCCAGGCGAAGATGCGGCACCCGCCGTAGCAGGGTCGTGAGATAGACATGCAACTCCAGGCGCGCGAGGTTCTGGCCGATGCACTGGTGCGGGCCGAATCCGAAGGCAAGATGCTGCCGTCCCCGCGCGCGGTGAATGTCGAAGGCGTCCGGATTCGTGAACGCCGCCGGATCGCGGTTGCCGGCGTGACACAACCCGATCACACCCTCCCCGGCCCGGATGAGGACCCCGGCGATCTCCACATCCTCGACCGCCACCCGCGCGGTGGCCACCTCGGCGACGGACAGATACCGCAGCAGTTCTTCCACCGCACCGGAAATCGCCGTCGGCGTGTCGGCGAGCTCGGCGTGCAGGTGCGGATTCGCCAGCAGGAAAAGGGTACTGAGCCCGATCATGTTCGAGGTCGTCTCGTGCCCGGCGACCAAGAGCAGCACGGCGAGGCTCGCCAGGCCCGCGACATCGACGGTCCCGGACTCACGCTGGCGCGACACCTGCCAGCTCAGCAGATCGTCCTCGGGGTGGCGTGCCTTGGCCGTGATCAGCTCGTACAGATAATCCTGAAGTTCGTCGACGGCGCGCTGGCGCTGCGACAGGGCGGTCTGCCGGCGCAGCAACGCCAGACTGCGCGCCTGGAAGAACTCGTGATCGGCATAGGGCACACCGAGTTGCCCGCAGATCACCAGAGACGGCACCGGAAGGGCGACGGTGGCCACCAGATCCGCCGGGTTCGGCCCGGCGAGCAGCGCGTCGAACCGCTCGTTGACGATCTCCTGGATGCGCGGACGCATCTGTTCCAGCCGCCGCAGGCTGTACTCGCCGGCCACCTGATGCCGGACCGTGCCGTGCTCCGGTGGGTCCATGTTGATGATCGAGGGCTTGAAGGTACGCGGCCCGGTCAGCGGAGCGCTGACCAGGAAGGGAAAACTCGGTCGAAGCCGGTTGGAACTGAACCGGGCGTCGTTGAGCATCCGGCGGATGTCCACACTGCGGGTCAGCAGCCATGTTGTTCCGCCCCAGGCCAACCGCACCCGAACCGCGCGGCCGGACTCCCGCATCGGTTGGTACTGCGGAGGGGGATCGAACGGACTGGTGCGCGGCATCGGGAAATGGGCCAAGGAATCCGGGGCGGTATCGGGGAACGTGTCGGTCACGGTTGACACCTCGCTGTCTGGTCGCACATCCGGTCTGCGCAGTCACGTAGTCGAACGTAGGCGTCGCCACGTGTTCCGACCGTCTCGCTCGTTGCGGTGTCCGGGCCGTAACCGTGTCCATTTAGTCCGAGCCGTGCTATCACCGAAAAGGACCGGTTTACCGGCGTCACGTAACCGGTCTGACCAGCGTTGCGCAACCGGTCCAACCAAGCGTCGGCACCTCGGCCGGACGCCTTTCCAGGGGAGTTGCCTTGTCCTCGACGATCATTTCCGAAGCACCGGTCCAGGTGGCGGATCGGGGACCCTCGGCGCGCCCCGTCAGATGGCAGCCGTGGGCGCTGACCGCGATCTGCGTACTCGCCGCCGTCCTCTACGCCTGGGCCATCGCCGACGGCCGGATCGGCAACAGCGACTACTCCGCCGGCGTGAAGTCGATGTCCACCGGCCTCAGGAACTTCCTGTTCGGCTCGTTCGACCGGCTCGGCGTGGTCACCGTCGACAAGTCACCGATGGGCATGTGGCCGCAGGTGATCTCGGTGTGGCTGTTCGGCTATCACGGCTGGGCCCTGCTGCTGCCGCAGGCACTCGAAGGCGTCGCCACGGTCCTGTTGCTACACCGGGTGGTCCGCCGCTGGGCGGGGGAGAACGTGGCGCTGCTCGCCGCGGCGATCCTGACGCTGACCCCCATCACGGTCGCGGTCAACCGGGACAACATGCCCGATACCCTGCTGATCCTGCTGCTGGTCGCCGCTGCCTACACCCTCACGCGCGCGGTCCAGACCACCAGCACCGGCGCGGCGACGGGCTGGCTGGTCGGCTGTGCGTTCCTGATCGGCTGCGGTTTCGAGACGAAGATGCTCCAGGCGTGGATCGTCGTCCCCGGCTTCGCTCTCGTCTACCTGGTGGGCGCCAAGGCGCGGATCGGTCGGCGCGTTCTGGACCTGCTCGGCTCCGCCGTCATGCTGGTGGTCTCCTCGGGCTGGTGGATCGCGATGGTCGCCGTGTGGCCGGGCACCAAGCCCTTCATCGGGGGCAGCACGGATGGCAACGTCCTGCAACTCGTGCTGGGCTACAACGGGTTGGGGCGCGTCTTCGGCGGCGAGGAGGAGATGCCCGGTGGCGGCCTGCCGGCCGGACTCGTGATGCCGCCGGGAATTCACCTGCCACCCGGTGGCATGGTCACCCTCTTCGGCGGCCAGCCTGGTACCGACCGCCTGTTCGGCGACCTCGCCGGGGGGCAGATCTCCTGGCTGCTGCCGCTGGCGCTGCTGGTTCTGGTGGCGGTGGCGGTGGCGGGCCTGCGTGGCCGGTTCACCGGCGCGGCGCTGGACCGGGAGGTGACGGCGGGCTGGCTGCTGTGGGGGAGTTGGCTGGTGGTGACGGCCGTGGTGTTCAGCTACGCGCAGGGAATCTGGCACCCGTACTACACG
>CAJCJE010000365.1 GCA_903970565.1 Candidatus Melainabacteria bacterium
CCGGCCAGGAACCCGCCAAGCCGTAGCCAACGACGCATCGGCCGAAACCTCGCACAGGGACCGGTCGAGCCCCGGATACACCACAGTGGACTCCTGTGGCCCGTCCGGTAAGGCGGTAGCCGAAGCCGGGCAGCCGAAGCCGGCTGGCCGAAATCGGGGCGGCCGAAACGGCAACGCGGCAGGACGGCCGGTGTGCGGCAGGCGCCGGATCGGCGGAGAGTGCGACGATAGGGTCACCGCACGAGGTGCAACGGAATTCCCGGCGACCACGACATCGTTGACATGGACGAGCGCCGGCAAGCGCTGACCAGCGACAACGTCGACGCGCGAACAATATCGACACGAAACACCAACACGAAACAATGTCGACGCGAGAACTACGCCGACGAGGAACAACGACACGGTCACTGAAAGGGTGGAGATGACCGAACCGACCCGGATCAGGGTTGCCGCCGAGCATCCCTACGAGGTGGTGGTCGGCCACAACCTGCTCGGTGAGTTGACCGAAAGCGTGCGGGGCCGCTCCTGCGTCGCCATTCTGCACCAGCCCACCCTGGCCGAGACCGCCGAAGCGGTCCGCGCCGAACTCAACGCCGCCGGCCTCGACGCACACCGGATCGAGATCCCGGACGCCGAGGACGGCAAGGCGCTGTCGGTGGCCGGCTTCTGCTGGGAGGTGCTCGGCCGGATCGGGATGGACCGCAACGGCGTCGTGGTCGGACTCGGCGGGGGAGCCGTCACCGACCTCGCCGGCTTCGTCGCGGGCACCTGGATGCGCGGCGTGCGCGTCGTGCACGTGCCGACCACCCTGCTGGCTATGGTCGACGCCGCGATCGGCGGCAAGGCCGGGATCAACACCGAGGCCGGCAAGAACCTGGTCGGCGTCTTCCACGAGCCGAGCGCGGTGCTCGTCGACCTCGCCACGCTGGAAACCCTGCCGGCCAACGAACTGGTCGCCGGCATGGCCGAAGTGATCAAGGCCGGTTTCATCGCCGACCCGAGGATTCTCGAACTCGTCGAGGCCGATCCGGCCGCCGCGATCGACCCGGCCGGCCCGGTACTCGGTGAGCTGGTGCGCCGGTCGATCCGGATGAAGGCCGACGTGGTGTCGGCTGACCTGCGCGAAGCCGGCCAACGGGAGTTCCTCAACTACGGGCACACCCTCGCGCACGCCATCGAACGGCGGGAGCGCTATCGCTGGCGCCACGGCGCCGCCATCAGCGTCGGCATGATCTTCGCCGCCGAACTGGGCCGGCTGGCCGGTCGGCTCGACGACGACACCGCGGCCCGGCACCGCACCGTGCTGACCAGTATCGGCCTGCCGACCAGCTACGACCCGGACGCGCTGCCCGAACTCATCGACGGGATGCGCACCGACAAGAAGACCAAGTCCGGCATGTTGCGGTTCATCGTCCTGGACGGCCTGGCCAAACCGGGCCGGTTGGAAGGCCCCGACCCCAGCCTGCTCGCCGCCGCCTACTCCGCGGTCGCCGGCACGCCAGCCGACGCCGGTGGTGGGGTGTTGCCGTGAAGGCATTCGTCCTCAACGGACCCAATCTCGGCCGGCTCGGGAAGCGTGAGCCGAACGTCTACGGCAGCACCACCCACGCCGAACTGGCCGAACTCTGCGTGCGCACGGGAAACGAACTGGGCATCGAGGTCGAGGTGCGCCAGACCGACCACGAGGCCGACCTGCTCGGCTGGCTGCACGAGGCGGCCGATCGCGGCATCGGCGTGGTTCTCAACGCCGCCGCCTGGACGCATACCTCGGTCGCGGTGCGCGATGCCTGCGCGCAGCTCACCGCGCCCCTGATCGAACTGCATATCTCCAACACCCACCGCCGTGAGGAGTTCCGCCACCACAGCTACCTCTCCGCGGTGGCGACCGGGGTGATCATGGGACTCGGCGTCGACGGCTATCCGCTGGCACTGCGCTGGCTCGCCGAACACCCACAGGCATGACCCCACCCGAACTGCATTCGGCCCGGCTGCGCCTGCGGCCGTTGGCCGAGGGCGATGCCACCCTTCTTGAGCCGATCTACGCCGACCCCGAGGTGACCAGGTACTTCGCCCGCCCGGTCACCAGCCCGGCCAGTGTCCGGGAAGTGGTTACGCAGCGCCTGGCCAGGGACGTGCCGGCGGGGATGGGCAGTTGGCTGCTGGTTCGCGCGGACACCGTCGTCGGCGTCGCGCATCTGTGGCCGGCCAGGGAGCCGGCCGGGCTGCCCGAGATCGGCTGGCTGCTCGGCACGCGGTACTGGGGCGTCGGACTGGCCGCTGAGGCGGCGAGGGCCATCATCGACCACGGCTTCCGTCGACTCGGTCTCCCGGTGATCCTCGCCCTGGTCCACCGGGACAACGAGGCCAGTCGGCGACTCACGCGCACACTCGGTTTCCTGGACGTCGGCGAGGAAACGCATCACGGCGCTCCGCATCGAGTGAACCTGCTGCTGCCCAACGCCGAGGGCGCCGTGCACCACGTCGAACTGCGCGTCGCCGATGTCGTCGCGGCCGAAGCCGGCCTCGGCTGGCTGTTCGGCGAACTCGGATGGATCTGCGAAACCCGCTGGTCGGATGGTCTGAGCTGGCGTCACGGGCGGATGTCCGTCGTGATCAAGGCGGTCGCGGACCCGGTGGGCGTGCTGTTCGACGGTGACCTCGGTCCCGCCGACCCAACCGACGCCGCC
>CAJCJE010000366.1 GCA_903970565.1 Candidatus Melainabacteria bacterium
CCGATCGGACCGGACCGGAACGCGCAGGCGCACGGCAGTTTCCAGCAGGTCCGTCGAACCAAGTTCAGCGGCTTGTGGGTCGGTGTCACCGTCGCCGCCGTCGTGCTGCTGGTGTTGTTGGTGTTCATCATCGAGAACAGCCAGACCGTGGACGTCGGCTTCTTCGGCGCACACTGGCACCTCTCGCTCGGTGTCGCCATGCTGCTCGCCGCGATCTGCGGGGTGCTGCTGGTCGCCATCCCCGGCTACGGCCGGATCATCCAGCTGCGCCGGGTGCTCAAGAAGGCCGCCAAGTCGGGCGGCAAATCGCGCTCGGTCAGGTAAAAGCCGGCGACTCGGCCAGAGCGGCCTGCCCTCGGCTGGCAGGTCGCCGGTCGAGGCTCGCGCGGCGCCGACCAGCCGTCCGGGCCTCGTCGGGATCGTGCCGTCGATCATGATCTCGGCCGGTCCGAATTTGTGCGGTGCTTTTGGGTTGCTGATCGGGGTGGTGTTGCTTCTGGGAGGTGGCCTGCTCAGAGGGCCTGGGCCAGTGCCCACCAGCCAGGTCGGCCGGCGCCGTCATGCACCGGGTAGGCCCGCGCTGCCCCGGATCGGGGGCAGCCCTGGCCGGATCGCCGGTATACCTGTCGGTGGCCCGCCAGTTCGCCGCCAAGTGAATCCACACCCTCGGGCACGGTCGGCACCCCCGTCACCGTCGGCAACCCGGCACCCCGGCACCCCGGCACCGTCGGCAACCCGGCACCGTCGGCGCGCCGGGCGAACCGACTGCTCGGTCGTCGGCTTCAGGCCGACCGGTTTTCTGCTTGCTGGCGTCCGGCCGATCGGTTTCTGGTCGCTGGTTTTCGTGCTGATTGGCTCCCCGGTCGTTGGCCGAGCGCTTGTCGCTCACGTCGGAATCCATTCCTCGCCGCTTGTCACCGCGCCGCCACTTGGAGCCTGGAGCGGATGGGCGCGGCAGCCGTGACATGGAGTTTTCCCTCTTGATCGACCTACAGCCTCCGCCCGGTCCCTCCACTGTCGGTCTGGCCCAGGCGTCGTTTCGGCCGGTGGCGGGGAACACACCCATTCGTGCAAGCACTCCGCTTGCAACAGCTAGCACCTCCGCGTACCGTTGGTATGGCAAGGACGGAAACGAGCCAGGAGGTGACCGGGATGGATGAGTCCGACGAGAACGGCCGGCCCAACCCCATCGACGTGGTCGCCGGGCTCGGCCGCGATATCGGCGAGTACATCCGGCAGCAGCGCAGCAGCGCGCAGATCTCGTTGCGTCAGCTGTCCAAGCTCGCCGGAGTGTCCAACCCATACCTCAGTCAGATCGAACGCGGCCTGCGCAAGCCGAGCGCCGAGATCCTCCAGCAGATCGCCAAGGGGCTGCGGATCTCCGCCGAGGCGCTGTATGTCCAGGCCGGGATTCTGGATGCGCCGGTCGGCGGAGTGGTCGTCGATGCCGTACTGGCCGACACCGGACTGACCGAGCGGCAGAAGCAGGTGCTGCTCGATGTGTACGAGACCTTCCGGCGCACCAATACCAATGCACAGTCCACAGTGGAGGGGTCCGATGTGGATGGTGACCGACTGGTTGAACGGACCCCGAACCCGAAGGAGTGATCGACATGGCTACTGTGCCTACCGTTGAAGACGTGCGCAAGGCCGGCGAGCAGGCCCGGGCCGCGGTGACCAGTGCGTTCGAGCAGGTTCGCACCCCGTTGCTGGCCGCCCTCGGCGCCGGTGACCTGGCCACCCAGGCCGTCGTGGACGTGGTGACCAAGACCCGCGAGCAGCTGACCGAGCGCGCCGAGGCCGCCCGCTCCGCCGCGGGCGAACTGCCCACCGACGTCACCAGCCTCCGCGAGAAGCTGGACCCGGCCGAGCTGCGCAAGCTGGTCGACGAGTACGCCGACGCCGCCGCCAAGCTCTACCAGCACCTGGCCGACCAGGGCGAGAAGGCCCTCGGCAAGCTGCGTTCGCAGCCGCAGTTCAAGCGCGCCATCGACCAGCTGGACCAGGCCGTCGAGACCGCCCAGCAGCGCGCCGAGAGCGCCGTCGGCGACGCTCGCGAGCTGGCCGACGAGGTGCTCGGCAAGGTCGTCCGGCGCACCCGCTCCACCGGTGAGAAGGCCGCCCGCGAGGTCATCGAGCTGGCTGACGACACTGCCGAGGTCGTGCACGAGGCTGGCGCCGAAGCCGCGCACGAGCTGCGCAGCACCTCCCGCAAGGCCGCCAACCGGACCGACAACGTCCGCAAGACGGCCACGGCCAAGCCCACCACCACCACCACCACCCGCAAGACCACCGAGAGCTGATCTTCCTCCAGCTCGATTCCTGCCCCCGGCGCGCACGTTGCGCCGGGGGCAGGCGTCATTGGTCGTAGGCTGTAGCTGTGGGCATTGATGTGTGGATCGAGCTCGTACTGAACTGGGCCGCGGTCCCGGTCGGGTTGTTCGCGTTCGTGCACGCCGGATTGCAGAAGGGCGAGGCCTTCACGGCGGCGAACAAACGCACCAAGCCGTTCTGGATGGCCGTTACCGGCGGTGGCACCCTGGCGTGCGCGCTGTTCAAGTTCTACGACTTCACCCTGATGTTCTGGATCGC
>CAJCJE010000367.1 GCA_903970565.1 Candidatus Melainabacteria bacterium
GGAAAAAAGTGTCACCTACCTGGTATCCCTGGGAATGTTCCATCAGGGCGATGGCGAATGGGGCGCCGGCCCGCAGTACGTCCAGGAAATGCCGCATCGCGGTGCTGAACTCGCCGCGCCGCGGGGAGATCGACTCGGCGACGAAGAACATCGTGCCGATGTCGAAGGCCTCGTCGCGGGGGACTTCCAGTTCCAGCACGCTGCCCTGGACGACCTCGGTGTGCTTGCTCAGTACCCGGCCCATGTCGGCCCCGGTGAACCGGGCGTATTCCGGCCGGCGGCACAGGACGTCCCAGAAACTCTTCCAGGTATCCGGCCAGGACGGCCACCCGTCGGTGTGCTGCTGCCTGAGCCACTCGCAGTTCGACGAGGAGAACTCCAGCAGCCGGATCTGGTCGCAGAAGGGCAGCATCGCCAATGTCGGGTAGAGGTTCGCGCCGGTGCCCACATCGATCCCGCGCAGACCACCTCGGGCCGTCCGGTCCGCGCATTTCTCGGCGAAGTACGTGCCGACGATCTCGACGATCTGTGTGTCGTCGTCCCGGCGCTGGTGATAGTTGTGTTCGAGATACTCACCGGTGTCGAAGTTGTCCCACGGAAAGTCACTGTTGGAACTACCGGCAGTGACTTTCACGGCGACTTCGGGAACGTTCGTGATGACGCCCCTGGTCACGTCGGTGATCATCGAACTCCTCGGCTCGGCCCGCGCACGACTGCCAGGGCAATAAGGCGAAAGACTAGCGAACCCAGGATATCTGGTCGACTGCTGGGCCAAATCTTGGCGGATCGCGATAAGAACGCCGTTCAGGAGAGCGGGCCGAGTCCGGCCGAGTCGGTAAACGGCGAATTGACCGTTGCTACTTCAGGTAACCGGTGGGCCGTCATATTTACCCCTTTCGGGGCGCCGACTTGGCCCTTCGAACGAGTGAACGGATACCCCCGGTACCACCTCGTGATCGTACTCCGGTAGACCGCCGACTTCGTGTCGACCGAGGCGGATCTTGTTGCCCGGATCGCCGGCTCGGACGACCTGCGTCGCGCGGGCTACCGGGGTACTTCTGTCGATTCGGGACACGAAATAATCAGCCTGCCGGTATTCCGGTACCGCCAGGCGGATCGAGGACGGGCAGGCTCAGGCGTGTTTATCATTCAGGCGAATCGCGTCGCTCCTCGACGACAATTGACATCACAAAAGATTCTGTTGTCTCCGGCAGCCACCATTGCCCGCTATCCGATCCTGATCACGCCAGGTGAACGATCCGACGTTCCGGACGTGACCGGATCGGTCGTTTGCCGCATACACGACAGTGGGCGGCGCGGGTGCGATGTCGCGGGTGTCGTGGCGCATGAAGGGATCGGTGTCCTCGGTTGCCGGGCTCTCCCGATCCGATACGCTGGCCAATCGAGATGGCTGAGAGTCGGACGAACCTGCTGGCACGGACCTTCGCGTCGCTTCGTATCCGCAATTTCCGACTGTTTTTCATCGGCCAGCTCATTTCCAACAGCGGCAACTGGCTGACCACCGTCGCCATCACCCTGCTGGTACTGCACCGCACGGGCAGCGGCGCCAGCGTCGGCCTGCTCGCGGTCTGCCAGTACGGCCCGCTGCTGGTGCTCTCCCCCTTCGCCGGACTCGTCGCGGACCGCTCCAACAAACGCACTCTGCTCTACCTCACCCAGAGCCTGGAGATGGCCGAGTCGTTCGTACTGGCCTGGCTCGCCTTCCAACCGCACTCGCCGCTGCCCGCGTTCTACCTGACCGCGGTCGCCGGTGGCACCCTGCTCGCCTTCGACAACCCGGCCCGCCGATCGTTCGTCAACGAGATGGTCGGCACCGAGGACGTGTCCAACGCGGTCACCCTCTACAGCGCGATGAACTCGCTGTCCCGCGTGGTCGGCCCGACCATCGCGGGTGCGCTGATCGTGGGCCTCGGCTACGGCTGGTGCTTCACCATCGACGGCGCGTCCTACCTGGTCGTACTGGCCGCGCTGGTGTTGATGCGCTCGGCGGAACTGCGCAGAGCGCCCAGGACGCCCCGGGGGCGCGGGCAGGTGCGGGCCGGGCTGCGCTATCTGGTCGGCGTGCCGGAGCTGTGGATCACCTTCGTCATGCTGGCCATCATCGGCACCGCCAGCTACAACTTCACCGTGGTGCTGCCGCTGTTCGTCGAACGCGGGCTGCACGGCTCCGACCTTCAGTACACGCTGATCTACGCGGCGTTCAGCGGCGGCGGCGTGCTCGGCACCCTGGTCGTGGCGCGGCGGACCGCGATCGGGTTGCGGTCGATCATCATCAGCGCCGGCTGCTTCGGCGTCGCGCTGGTGGGGCTGTTCCTGGTGCCCGACATCGGGTTCGCCTATCCACTCGCCGTGCTCATCGGCGGCACGAGCGTGTCCTACATGACGGCCACCACGGCCATCGCGCAGCTGCGCACCGACCGGGCCATGATCGGCCGGGTCCTGGCCCTCCAGACCGTGCTCCAACTGGGCACCACGCCGATCGGCGGCCCCATCCTCGGCGTCGTCGCGGACCTCGCGGGCGGTCGGACCCCGGTCCTGGTCGGCGGGGTGGCGGCCATTGTCGCCGCGCTGTTCGGGCTGGTCGCGGCGCGACGGCCGCGGCTGCGCGAGGGCCCCGCCGAGGACCCCGCGCCAGCTCCCGAAGCCGTCGAGTGAGCCAGGGCGGCTGTTCGTCGGGGCGCCCATCTGATGGAACCCGTTGACCAGGGTTAACCCACATAGTGCAATCGATCGGTGGTACAGAACCACGCTGCGACCCCGTTGACCACCGCGCTACCGCTGATCGACATCTCGCGGTTCGGTCCGCGCGCAGGTGGTCGAACTGGTCCGCGATCTGGCGGCCCGGTTCGGTCTCTCGCTGATCCTGGTCTCGCACGACATCGGTGTGGTGCGCCAATTCTGCGACGAGCTGCTGGTGCTCAAGGACGGCAGCGCGGTCGAGCAGGGGCCGAGCGCGACCGTGCTGCGGCAACCCCGGCACCCCTACACCCAGGCCCTGTCGCGCGCGGTGCCGCGACTGCCCGGCCCGTACCGCGACGACGCCGTACCATCACCCCATGCCAGCAGCTGAGCACCGACCACCGCTCGCTGCCGGCGACACAGCCGGCCTGTGCAACGCGCTCACCGATGTGGCCGGAATCCGGGTCGGCCACGCCACCAGGATCGGGGCCGGCGCGCTCACCGGGACCACGGTGATCCTGGTTCCACCGGGCTCGATCAGCACGGTGTACGTCCTCGGCGGCGCCCCCAGTACCCGCGAGACCGCCGCGCTGGATCTCCGCTACGAGCAGCGGGAGGTCGACGGCATCGTGTTGACCGGCGGCAGTTCCTACGGACTGGCCACCGCGCACGGCGCGCTGAGTTTCCTCGCCGACAACGGCGCGATCCACACCGCGCCCGACCGCGCTCCGCTGGTACCCGCCGCCGCCCTGTTCGATCTGGGCCGAGGCGGTGACTTCCACGCGCATCCGGCTGCCCGGATCGGCGCCGAGGCCGCCGGGGCCGCGCTGGCCTCGGCCGAGCATTCCCCGGTGGCACAGGGAAATGTCGGGGCCGGGACGGGTGCGGTGAACGCGGAGCTGAAGGGCGGCCTCGGAACGGCGAGCGTGCTGCTCCCCGACGGGGTCGTGGTCGCCGCGCTGGCCGCGATCAACGCGCACGGCCCGTCGATCGACCCGAACACCGGTCTGCCCTACGCCTACGACTCCGGTGTGTCGGCCCGCGCGTCGGGCGCGCAGGCGCGTCGGTGGCAAGAATTCCCACTCGATCGACCGTCCGCCGCCGAGGTGTCGCAAGGGCGGGAGCGGTTGGCGGAAACGGTTCGCGGTCGAGTACGGGTCAACCCGATGAACACCGTGATCGGCATCGTCGCGACCAACGCGCGACTGAGCAGGGCGCAGACCTTCCGGCTCAGCGGCGCGGCACACGACGGACTCGCCCTGGCCGTGCGCCCGGCGCACTGTCTCGCCGACGGCGACACCGTCTTCGCGGTGGCCACCGGCCAACTGCCCGCACCGACCGACGACCGCCAAGCGGCCGGCATCATCGGCGCGGGCGCGCGGGTGTTCAGCCGGGCCCTGGTACACGGCATCCTGGCCGCCCGATCGGTGACCACGCCCTGGGGTCACATCGCGGCCTACCACGAGTTGTATCCCAGCGCGGTGGAATCAACCTCCGGCGCAGGCATCCCATGAGTCGGGAACGACAACCTCCGTGCCGCGTCGGGCTCAGTCCAGTTCGCCGGCCAGCTGCCAGGTGCGTAGCCGCTCGCGGGCCGAACGCATACCGGACTGGATGAGGATCACCTCGGTGGCGCCCGCGTCGAAGTAGCGGCGGATGCCCCGCGCCACGGTCTCCTCGTCACCGATGAGCGCCAACTCGGCCGGATGCGCGACCCCCTCGGTGGCGAGGATCTTCTGGTACGAGGGAATCGAGGCGTAGAAGCCCAGGTGCACGGCGGCGATGTCGCGCACCACGTCGACGTCGTCGGTCACGATGGCCGGCACCGCCGCGACGATCCGGGGGCTCGGCCGGCCGGCCCCGTCGGCGGCGGCCTGGATGGCCGGCACGATCTGCTCGGACAGCGCTCGGGGCCCGGCCAGGAAGGGCAGCGTGCCGTCGGCGAGTTCACCGGCGACCCGCAGGGACCGCGGCCCCATCGCGGCGACCAGCAGCGGCGCGTCGGCGCCGCCGGCGACGGCGGTCGGCAGCGGCGGGTGCGCGGTGAGCGTCCGGCCGGTGAACGCGGGCCGCCCGCCGTCCAGGGCCTCGCGCAACACGGTCAGTGACTCGCGCAGGTACTGGATCGGCGGCGGATAGTCGATGCCGTAGGCGGGTTCGAG
>CAJCJE010000368.1 GCA_903970565.1 Candidatus Melainabacteria bacterium
TCCCTACACGACGCTCTTCCGATCTCAACCCGTGCTCGGAGTACATGAGCCTGGACAACACGTCCTGCAACCTGGCGTCGCTGAACCTGATGAAGTTCCTGGGCACCGAGGGCAACGCCTTCGACTCGGCGAAGTTCGTCAAGGCCATCGAGCTGATCATCACCGCCATGGACATCTCGATCTCGTTCGCCGACTTCCCGACCGAGGCGATCGGCGTCAACACCCGCGCCTACCGTCAGCTCGGCATCGGCTACGCCAACCTGGGCGCGCTGCTCATGGCATCGGGTCTGGCGTACGACTCCGAGGCCGGCCGGGCGATGGCAGGTGCCATCACGTCGCTGATGACCGGTACCGCCTACCGGCGTTCGGCCGAGCTGGCCGGCGTCGTCGGTCCGTACGACGGCTTCGCCCGCAACGCCGAGGGCCACACCCGGGTGATGCGCAAGCACGCCGCGGCCAACGACGGAGTGCGGTTCTTCCACGAGACCGACAAGTCCGTCCTGGCCTTCGCAACCGACGAGTGGGCCAAGTGCCTCAAGATCGGTGCGGCCAACGGCTGGCGCAACGCGCAGGCGTCGGTGCTGGCCCCGACCGGCACCATCGGCCTGATGATGGACTGTGACACCACCGGTATCGAGCCCGACCTGGCCCTGGTCAAGTTCAAGAAGCTCGTCGGCGGCGGCTCGATGCAGATCGTCAACCAGACGGTGCCGCGGGCGCTGACCGCGCTCGGGTATCAGCAGGAGCAGATCGAGGCGATCGTCGAGTTCATCGGCGAGCACGGACATGTGCAGGACGCGCCGGGTCTGAAGACCGAGCACTACGACGTGTTCGACTGCGCGATGGGTGCCCGCGCGATCAAGGCCATGGGTCACGTGCGGATGATGGCGGCGGCGCAGCCGTTCTTGTCCGGTGCGATCTCCAAGACCGTCAACCTGCCCGAGACCGCCAGCGTCGACGACATCGCCGATGTATACTTCCAGGGCTGGAAGCTCGGACTGAAGGCGCTCGCGGTGTACCGCGACAACTGCAAGGTCGGCCAGCCGCTGTCGGCCGGCAAGGAAGCCAAGAGGGACGCCAAGGCCGAGGTCGAACCGGTGGTCGAGTACCGCCCGATCCGGCGGCGGCTGCCCAAGTCCCGTCCGTCGCAGACGGTGTCGTTCGCCGTCGGCGGTGCGGAGGGCTACCTGACTGCTGGTTCCTACCCCGACGATGGAGGTCTGGGTGAGGTTTTCCTCAAGCTCGGCAAGCAGGGTTCGACTCTGGCCGGTGTCATGGACGCGTTCTCGATCGCGATTTCGGTCGCGCTACAGCACGGAGTTCCCCTGGAGTCCTACGTCTCGAAGTTCACCAACATGCGATTCGAGCCGGCGGGTCTGACCGACGACCCCGACATCCGGATGGCGCAGTCGATCGTCGACTACATCTTCCGTCGCCTGGCGCTGGACTACCTGGACTTCGACACCAGGTCGGCCATGGGCATTTACACGGCCGAGGAGCGTTCGCGGCAGCTCGACACCGGCAGCTACGCGCCGACGTCGGCCGACGAGGACGACCTGGAAGCCCTCGCGCAGTCGGTGCCGGTGACGGAGCCGAAGCCCGAGGTCAAGCCCGAGCGGACGGTGGGTGCCCACAGCTCCACCGAACTGCTCGAGAACATCCTGGGCACTTCAGCCGATGCGCCGCTGTGCATGAACTGCGGAACGAAGATGCGTCCGGCCGGCTCGTGCTTCGTGTGCGAAGGCTGCGGCAGCACGTCCGGCTGCAGCTGACACCACACAGCTGCGCACCGGGCTCGCAGCGCCGTGAGGTGCCACGTCCGGTTGAGCGTGATCCTTCGTGACAGCCGCGTGATGGACATCGTCGCCACTCCGGACCTCTCCGATGAGGGCCGGAGTGGCTTCGGTGTTCTGGCCCGGCGGTCCGACCGCTGCCGGGATCTCCGGTGTGCTGAGGTGAGCGGTGGCGAGCCGGGCAGACATGATCGACGACGTGCTGGCGCGGGTCGGTTGCCTGGTGGAACCGCTGAAGAGCCCGATCGGACGGTCTGGCCGCCGACCTCGGGGTGATGGGAGTAGACGGGCAGTCATACGCGCCGTGTTCGCCGAACCGTTACTGTTCAGCTTCCGGCAGACGCCGGCCCGCCCACCCGGCATTGCGAGATTGAGTCATGGCAGCACCTGTTCCGGCCGATGGCCCATCTGGAGAACTCGCGGCCGCTGGCAGCGTAAAGCGGGAGAACGGTGCAAGCGGTAGACAGCATGCGGTAGACAGGCAGTCATGCGCGCTGTGTTGATCTCGGAGTTCGGTGTCATTCCGTCCCTCGTCGACCTGCCGGAGCCGGAGCCCAGGCCGGACGGTGTGGTGCTCCGCGTCGAGTCCACCGGGTTGTGCCGTAGCGACTGGCACGGCTGGCAGGGCCACGATCCCGATATCGCCTTGCCGCATGTACCCGGGCACGAGTTGGCCGGCACCGTCGTCGCGGTCGGGGCCGAGGTCGCGAACTGGCGCCCGGGCCAACGCGTCGTCACGCCGTTCATCTGCGCTTGCGGCACGTGCGACCAGTGCCGGTCGGGCAACCAGCAGGTCTGCACCCGTCAGCAGCAACCCGGCTTCACCTACTGGGGATCCTTCGCCGAGTACGTGGCGATCCCGTTCGCCGAGGTCAACCTGGTAGCACTACCCGAGACGATGACCTTCGACACCGCGGCCGCGCTCGGCTGCCGGTTCGCGACGTCCTACCGCGCCGTCACACAGGTCGCCGACGTCCAGCCGGGGGAGTGGACGGTCGTGGTCGGGTGCGGCGGCGTCGGGCTGTCCGCCGTGATGATCGCCGCCGCCAAGCAGGCCCGGGTCATCGCGGTGGATCCGAACCCGGCGGCCCTGGCCCTGGCCACCGCGCACGGGGCCGAGTACGCACTGCTGAGCGGCCCGGACAACAGCGCGCAGATCCGCGAGCTGACTGGCGGCGGAGCGGAGATCGTCTTCGACGCGATCGGTGCCGAATCGGCAATCCAGCTCGGGCTGAACTCGCTCCTGGCCCGGGGGAAGATCATCCAGATCGGGCTGCTACCGACCCCGGTGACGCTCGACCTGTCGACGCTGGCGTTCCGCGAACTGTCCTGGCTCGGCAGCCACGGGCTCGCCGCGCGGCAC
>CAJCJE010000369.1 GCA_903970565.1 Candidatus Melainabacteria bacterium
ACCAGCACGTCGGCCGCCGGATAGTTCGCCGCGCACCGCTCCTCGCGTCGCGCGGCCGGTCCGGTCTCGTGCACCACGGCCAGCCGCAGGCCGTCCAGTTCGGCGGTGGCGACCTCGGGCAGCCTGGCGCGCAGTGCCGGACCGTCGTTGTTGCCGTACACGCCGATCAGGCGCCGGCTGCGAGCGGTCAGTCGGTCGAGCAGATCGACCTCAACCCAGTCACCCGCATGACCACCACGTCCGCGGCCTCGACCTCCTGCCACAGTCGCGCCGGCAGGTCACGGGCGCGCTTGGGAACGTGGGTGTCGGCCATCAGTAGTAGTCGCACGGGGCCACACCGTAACAATGGTTCTGGCGCGGTGCATCCGATTCATGAGTGAGTGAGTGACGTGGGCTTGTCGGGCGGTCCGGAAAGCCGGTGCCAACCGATGATCATGCGCCACCCTGCCAACGCGCCGGCTTTCAGCGTTCGGCGGTCGGCGTGTTGCTCATCGTCTTGCGCAGGGTCGCCACGCTTGCCGACAGCAACCGGGACACATGCATCTGTGACAGCCCGACCCGCTGCGCGATCTGCGTCTGGGTGAGGTTCTCGAAGAACCGCATCGCCACGATCGCGGCCTCGCGCTCGGGCAACACGGTCAGCACGCTCGCCAGCGTTTCCCGGTCCTCGACCATTGTCAGCCGCTCGTCGAGTTCACCGTAGCGGCTACTGGAGGCGCCGCTGGACTCGTCGTCGTCGGCTCCGTCGAGTGAGTCGCTGCGATAGGCGTAGCCGGCCTGTAGCCCCTCGTAGACCTCCTCGACGCTGATGCCGAGTTCGGTGGCGATCTCCTTGGGGCGCGGTGAGCGACCCAGATCCTGGGAGAGCGCGGTGACCGTGGTGCTGATCTTCGAATGCAGTTCCTTCAATCGTCTGGGAACGTGCACCGACCACGTCGCGTCGCGGAAATAGCGGCGGACCTCACCTGTGATGGTGGGCACCGCGAAGGACAGGAAGTCGCTGCCCCGCTCCGCGTCGAACCGGTCGACCGCGTTGATCAACCCGACGGTGGCCACCTGGATCAGATCCTCTTCCCGCTGGCCTCGGTTGCGGAACCGTCTCGCGATGTGCCGGGCGATCGGCAGATGACCGGTGATCAGCCGCTCCCGAATGCTGGCCCGCTCCTCAGCGGTGCGGGAGGCGTCCGCGAGTCGGCGGAACAGCGGCACGAACTCCTGGTACTCGTTCGGGTTCTCCTGGCGAGACGTGGGGATCGACGGTGGCGTCTGTTCGGCACTGTCGGCGCGCGGTTCCTGTGTTGACCCCATCATGGCCTGCGGCTTTCCGGCTGGAGCTGTCTGTCGGCCAGCCAGGTGCGTGCGGCGGCCAGGGGAGCGTTGCCGAGTGCGTCTGTCCTGGTCAGGTCATTCACCGTGTCCTGCCGTGTCACGAGGAAGCCGCCCGTCGCATCGACCGGGCGAAGGTGAGTTGGAAGCTGCGTTTGTCGCCGTCGCCGCTGGTCCAGTAGTCGAGCGTGTCGGCGAGGCTACGCAGGATGCTCAGGCTCAGCGATCCGACCGCCGGCTCCCCGTCGTCCCGCAGCGCGATCGACGCGCTGATCTCGACGTGCTCGCCGGTGATCAGTAGCCGAATAGCCAACACGGTGTCGGTCATGCTGTTGGCCAGCATGATCGCGCAGACCTCGTCGACGGCCAGCCGGATGTCCTCGACCGAGTCGAGGTCGATGTCCTCGCGCATCGCCAGCTCGGTGGCCAGCGCGCGCACTCCCGGTACCTGTTCCCGCGCCGCCAGCGTGCGCAGTTCTACCTCGTGTCGACGGAACGGAGCAGACTCGGTCACCGAATCGCGTTGCCACTGTTCATTCATCGGCGACCCTCGTTTCGCTGTTGCCATGCCGGTGGGGCGGTGACCCTGGACCGGATAGGTATGGTTGAAGCACAAACTATCCATGATCGCCCGTCAAGGTAGCGGACGACTGGGTTCTGGTTAGAGTAAGACCGGTTGAACACACAGCCGCCAGCCAATGACGTATATCTCGACGATCTGCTGCGCGGTAGAAGATGCCACCAGCTCCGGGAGGGCAATCGTGGCCGAAGTTGACGGCTTTTTTGGCTCTGCGCCGATAGGGGAGTTCGGCGGTCCGCCGGTCTCGGGTGAGGAGTACACCGAGGTCGACACCGCTGAGGTGATCGCCGGTGTGGAGACCGAGGACGCCGTGGTGCTGAGGATCACCGGCGAACTCGACGTGTTGACCTCGCCCACCGTGGGTGGGCGCATCGAGCGGTATTTCACCGAACGCGCGGGCGATGACACTCGGCTACTGGTGTTGGACCTCTCCGGAGTCACGTTCCTCGCGTCGGCCGGTCTTGCTGTGCTCGCCAGTACGAAAGCCCTTGCGGCGCAACACAATTCCGAAGTCAGGCTCGTTGTCAACTCGCGGGTGGTGCTGCGCCCGCTGACCTTGACCGGCCTCGACAAGGCGCTGCACATCGCGCCCGACCTGGCGACCGCGATGGTCAGGGGCTGAGTTCGGCCTCCGGCCGCCTGCGCAGCGCCAGTATCGCGATGTCGTCGGTGCTGTCCTGGCCGAAGCGGGTAAGCAGATCGTCGCAGAACTGTTCCAGATCGGGCGTTGCGGTGACCGCATCGCGCAGCTCGGCCATGCTGTCGTCCAGCGCAACGCCCGGTCGTTCGATCAGGCCGTCGGTGATCAGCACGATGGTGGTCTCCGGCGGCAGCTCGATCTCGACCTCGGCCGGCCGGGGCAGCCCGAGGCCGAGCATCGGCCCGGCCACGTCCAGGTAACGGGTGCCGGCGGCATCGGCGACCAGCGGCGGCAGATGTCCGGCGTTCGCCACCGACACCGTGCCGGCGGCCACGTCGACCGACAGCAGGCACAGCGTGGTGAAACCGTCCGTGGGATGGAACCGGCGCAGCATCACGTCGAGCAGGTCGAGGATGTCGGCGAGGCGGTGGGATTCCAGCGCGTAGGCGCGCAGCGCGTGGCGGACCTCACCCATGATGGTCGCCGCGTTG
>CAJCJE010000370.1 GCA_903970565.1 Candidatus Melainabacteria bacterium
CCGGCCGGCAACGGGGTCTTCGTCCTCGCCGCGATCGTGCACGACGGCGGTGCCCGCATCGACCTCGGCTACGACGAGCAGGGCCTGCCAACCGAACTGCGGCACTCCAGCGGTTTCCGGGTCGTCGTGGACACCGAGGACGGCCTGGTCACCGCGCTGCGACTGACCGACCGCGCCAACGGCGCCGATGGCGGCGACGGCGCTGAGGACACCGCCGAGGGTGTCCCGCTCACCAGCTACCGGTACGACGACGCGCGCCGCCTCACCGACATCGTCAACTCCTCCGGTCTTGCCTGGCAGTTCGACTACGACGCGGCCGGCCGGATCACCGCCTGGCGCGACCGCGCCGGCCAGACCTACTCCTTCGCCTTCGACGAGCAGGGCCGCTGCGTGCGCGGCGAAGGGACCGACGGATTTCTCGGCACCACCATCGCCTACGACTCCGCGACCAGGACGAGCCGGGCGACGAACTCGCTCGGTCACACCACGACCTACCAGTGCAACGAGTTCTGGCAGGTGGTGCGGGAGACCGACCCGCTCGGCGGTGTGACCGTGTCGGAGTGGAACGCCGCCGACCAGCTGTTGGCCCGCACCGACCCGCTCGGCCGCACCACCCGTTACGAGTACGGCCCCGACGAGCGACTTGTCGCGGTCATCCGGCCGGATGGCAGCCGCGCCGAACTCGACCGCCTCGGCGACCGCTCGCTGACCGTGGCGGTCGAGGCGAATGGCGTTGCCTGGCAACGGGTCTATGCCGGGCCGGGCCTGCCGGACGGCATCGTGGTCCCGGTCGGGGTGGCCGGTTCGGCCGGGCCGGGGGAGTGGGGCGCGGAGGTCGGCTCGGACGGCGTCGGTTCCGGCGCAACCGGCGCGCCACCGCTGCCCGGCGCGGAGAACGTCACCGAACACACCAGGAACGGGCTGCCGGCCGCGACCAGCGACGGCCGGCGCTACCAGCGTGACCTGTTCGGCCGGCCGAGGCTGATCACCGATGCCGGCGGCAGCCGGACCCGGCTGGACTGGACGGTCGAGGGCAAACTCCTGCGGCGCGAGGACCCGGCCGGCGGCCAGCAGCGCTGGCGGTATGACGGCGAGGGTAACGAGATCGAGCACGTGGACGAGGCAGGCGGGGTCAGCCGCCGCGAGTACGGCCCGTTCGATCTGCTGCTGGCCAGCACCGACGCCATCGGCGCGCGCACCAGCTACGGCTACGACACCGAGTTGCGGATGA
Source organism: Candidatus Melainabacteria bacterium (assembly GCA_903970565.1). Taxonomy (GTDB): domain Bacteria; phylum Actinomycetota; class Actinomycetes; order Mycobacteriales; family Pseudonocardiaceae; genus CAJCJE01. The sequence continues at coordinate 1,232 of CAJCJE010000370.1, forward strand.
CCTCGGTGACCAACCCGGCCGGCCAGACCTGGCGCTACCGCTACGATCCGGCCGGTCGACTGGTCGAGGAGACCGATTTCGACGGCCGGGTGCAGCGCACCGACTTCGACGCCGCCGGTCAGGTGGTGCGCTCGGTCAACGCGGCCGGGCAGACCGTCGAGTACGACTACGACCTGCTCGGCAATGTCAGTACTCGGCGAACCCTGACCGACCTCGGGACCGAGGTCACCAGCTTCCGCTACGACCCGGTCGGCAGGCTGGCCGGCGCCACCGGACCCGGCGCGGTGCTGGCCATCGAGCGGGACGCCGCCGGCCGGGTCACCGCGCAGACCGTCAACGACCGCACCGTGGCCTTCACCTACGCCGAGGACGGCCGGTCCCGGCAGCGCACCACGCCGGCCGGCACCGTCAGCGCCTGGAGCTACGAGTCCGCAGTGGACGGTGCGCTGCGCGCGGTGCTGGCGACGGCGGGCCACCAGCTGCGGTTCGAGCACGGCGCTCAGGACCGGGAGGTCCTGCGTCAGTTCGACGACACCATCGTGCTGCGGCAGTCCTTCGACGCCGCCGGCCGGCTCGGTCAGCAGGACATCGCCTCGGCGGCGGAGGCCCGGTTCCGGCAGCGGCGCTACGACTACCGGCCGGACGGTCAGCTCGTCGGTATCGCCGACGAACGGGACGGCGCACAGCGCTTCCACCTCGACCCACTCGGCCGGATCATGGAGTTCGGCGCGGCCGAACGCACCGAGAGCTACCGCTACGACGGCCTCGGCAACATCACCACCTCCTCGGCCACCGGCATCGCCGATGTCGCGGCGACCGGCGGTCGCGACTACGTCGGCACGACGCTGGCCGGTGCCGGCACGCTCCGCTTCGGCTACGACGGCCAGGGCCGACTCGTGCAACGCCACCAGCACGATGCGTCCGGTGCCGAGTTGACCTGGCGTTATGCCTGGGATGCGCTGGACCGGCTGACCGATGTGCTCACCCCGGACGGCGAGCACTGGCACTACCGCTATGACCCGCTCGGTCGCCGGATCGCCAAACAGCGTCTCCTCGACGAGGCGGACGGTTCCCTGCGGGTCGCCGAGCAGGTGGACTTCGCCTGGGACGGCACCACCCTGGTCGAGCAGGTCCGCACCGACGCCGACGGCCGGCGGGAGGTGATCACCTGGGAGCACCATCCGGAGGACAACCGGGTGGTCAGCCAGCTGGACCGGCTGCTGGCAGCGGCCTCGGCGGCGGCGACCCCAGCCGCTGATTCGGCGCCGGCGCCGAGACTGAGTACGGTGATCACCGACTCGGTCGGCACCCCGTTCGAAGTGATCGGCTCGGACGGTGACCTGCTCTGGCGGGCCGATACGAGCGTCTGGGGACAGCGCTCGGCCGGCCCCGAGACCGTCGAGCAGCCGCTGCGGTTCCCCGGCCAGTACCACGACGCGGA
>CAJCJE010000371.1 GCA_903970565.1 Candidatus Melainabacteria bacterium
CACCGTGCGCCCCTGGGCCAACGGCCGGTCGCTGAACTTCATCCACCAGCCCGGCACCAGCACGACCCCGGCCGAGCTTCGCGACATCTACGGCGAGGCGAACTACCAGCGGCTGGCCGAACTCAAGGCCCGCCACGACCCGGCCAACACCTTCCGGGTCAACCACAACATCACGCCCGCCGCTGGCTGACCTGCGCGGTCACGGCGCGTGAGAAGCACGGCGCGCGAGAAACACGGCGCGCGCGAGAAGCTCGTCGGACGCCTCAGCCGGCCGAGGTGACGATGCCGTACTCGTGGATCTTGCGGTAGATGGTCGCGCGGGACATGCCGAGGAACTTCGCGGCCCGCAGCTTGTTGCCGTCGGCGTCCTGGAGGCTCTGCACGATCGCGTCGCGTTCCATCGACTCCAACTGGTTGAGCTTGCGGCGGGTGATCGTGCGGTACTCGGCGGGCAGGTCGCCGGAGTGGATCGCGCCGGTCCGGCGGCGGTGCTGGGCGACCTGGCGCAGGACCCGGTAGAGCTGTTCGGCGTTGCCCAGCCAGTTCGACCGCATCAGCAGCTGCATCGCGTCCGGGGCACAGTTCAGCGCGCCGGAACCGGCAAGTTTGCTGAGGAAGAACGGCACCAGCTGGCGCAGGTCCTCGACATGGTGGCGCAGCGGCGGAACCTGGACGATGCGCGGGAACATGCCGAGCAGCTCGGCCAGTTCCGGGCGGCTCTCGGCGTCCCGGCCGAGCGTGAGCGCGACCCAGCCGATGTTGCCGTCCGGGTGCGAGCGGGCCTCCCGCAGGATGGTGCTCAGGCCGTCGACGGCCGGGACGGTCAGCCGGTCGGCGTGCCGGATGACCAGGGCCTCGGCCGGGTCCTCAAGGATCTCCCGGTGGGCCTGGACCAGCCAGTCGGGGTTGCTGGACTCGGCCGCGTCCAGCACGTGCAGCCGGCCGGTGGGCCTGCGGCGCTGGTGCACGCCCTTGGCCAGGGCGAGCTTGCCGACGCCGCGTTCACCGCTGAGGACCAGCCATTCGCCCCGGCCGTAGCCGTCGTCCACGTCGTGGCAGCAGCGCAGCCACAGTGGCGCGGAACCGACCAGGCCGGGCAGGAACATCGGCAGCATCGGGCCGGCGGCTGCCGAGTTCGGTTCGTCGGTCTGGAGGAGTTTGACGTGCAGCACCCCGCCGACGATGCCGGTGCGGCCGAGGATCGGCCGGCAGTGCAGCCGCACCCTGGTGCCGGTGGGCAGGTCGACGGTGGACTCGGTGCGCCTGCCCTCGCCGAGCAGTTGGGTGGCGTGACCGAGCAGCAGCGCCTGGTCGGCCGGGTCCAGTAGCTGCCGGGCGTTGTCGTTCATCATGGTGACCTCGCTGTTGAGGGCCATCACGATGCCGGTGCTGCGCCGGCACGCCTGGAGATACGCCTGGAACAGCTCCAGTTCGCGCATCCCGCTGTTGGTGAGCATCGCCTGCTGGATCTGGTCGGCGGTGGTCCTGGCCAGGGTGATCAGCAGCGGTCCCGCGTCGCGTCGCCAGCAGGTCAGGTCGACCGCGCCGACGGTCTTGCCGGTGATCGGATGCTGGATCGGCACCCCGGCGCAGGCCAGGTCCTCCAGGTTCTCCGCGTAGTGCTCGTGGCCGAACACGTGCATCGGCCGGCCGCCCTCCAGCGCGGTGCCGATGCCGTTGGTGCCCACCGCCTGTTCGGCGTAGCTGAAACCGGGCACGAGCTGGACGTGTTCGAGGTGTCGGTGCAGGTCGGGGTCGCCGGTGACCTGGCTGAGCACCACCCCGGCGCGGTCGGTGAGGATGACGCTGATCGGCTGGCCGTCGAGTTGCTCGCCCAGCCGCGCCAGGACCGGCTGCGCGCTGTGGATCAGCGGGGTGTCCTGGTCGTGCTCCGGCATGTAGGGCACGTCGATGCGGTCGGCGGGGACCTGGAACTGTCGGGAGCGCCACCAGGACGCGAGGATCGCTTCGCGGACCTTGAACTGCTCAACCGATTCCGAAGACAGGAATCGCACCCTGATACCAGCCAGATCGTCGCCATCGGTAATCGTTGTGGCGCGTTGCGGACTGGCATGTCTGGCGTGCGCAAGCTCCTTCACACGGACCTCCTGACCGGTGCCGGCGGACGGCGTTGTGCGCGGGTACGGCAGTGGTGTCGTGGACCAAGCGTAATCGGTGCGCGCAACCGGCCCTGTCTCAAATTGAGACCGCACAGCTCACGGGTGGGTCGTGAGATTGCGGTGCAGGAAAAAGTCCATCTCGCCCGGTGACGCGGTGTCGTACCGAGGCAGCTGTGGAGGAGCCCAATGGCGGACGCCGAGGAGACCTACAGCCCGTGGACCATCGTCGATCTGGTGTTCGGTCACCTCGTCGACGCGGGCCTGCATCCGACCCTGGGTAGCGGCCATCCGGGTGAGCCGGCCGCCCAACTGCTGCGGGTGCTGGGCATCGTGCCGACCAACGAGGGCGACACCAGGGTCAGCCAGGAGGTCCAGCAGCATCTCGCGCAGCTGCGCGCGACCATGCTCGAGGACCCGTGAGGGGCCGCTCACCTGGGACTGTCTCATGTTGAGACCGCGAATCCCGTTGCCCCGCGCTGTAATCCGTTGGCACGGAGTTTTGCACGACGTTCACGTGACGTTCGCATGAGGCAACACGAAGCTGGGCCACACACCCGGCCCGGCGCCAAGTAGATCGTCTACGGCCCAACCGATACCTGCCGACGACAGGACGGGCCGCACCGGAGAACCCGATCGGGTCGGGGGATCCACTCACCGTCTGGCCGGAGCGACGGGTAAGGAGTACCCATGAGCCGCCAAAGCGTGGCAAAAGCACACCAAAAGATCCAGGAACTCTCCTGGGACCCCCAATATCACGAGCCAGTGTCGCAGTACGGAACCGACTACACCTTCCGCAAGGCCAAGAAGCGGGACCCGCTCAAGCAGGTCCTCCGCTCGTACTTCCCGATGCAGGAAGAAAAGGACCACCGGGTCTACGGCGCCTCCGACGGCGCGATCCGGGGCAACATGTTCCGCCAGGTTCAGGAGCGCTGGCTGGAATGGCAGAAGCTGTTCCTGAGCATCATTCCGCTGCCGGAGATCTCGGCCGCCCGCGCGATGCCGCTGCTGTTCCGTACGGTGCCCAACCCGGAACTGCACAATGGCCAGGCCATCCAGATGATCGACGAGGTTCGGCACTCCACGATCCAGCAGAACCTCAAGCGCCTGTACATGAACAACTACATCGACCCGGCTGGTTTCAACAACAGCCTGCGCAACTTCCAGAGCGACTACTGCGGCACCATCGGCCGGCAGTTCGCCGAGGGCTTCATCACCGGTGACGCGATCACCGCGGCGAGTATCTACCTGACCATCGTCGCCGAGACCGCGTTCACGAACACACTGTTCGTCGCCATGCCGGCCGAGGCCGCCGCCAACGGCGACTACCTGCTGCCGACGGTCTTCCACTCGGTGCAGTCCGACGAGTC